>QNBL01000216.1 GCA_003641695.1 Spirochaetota bacterium | reverse complement strand
TCTGCTGGTGTTTGAATTTTCTGCCCGGAAAGTGGGTCCGAAGGTGTAAACATTTTTCAATGCGGTTGCGTATATCTCAGCTTCCAACTGGCCGCTTACCGTAAGATTGACCTTTTTGCCGAAAAAGTCCTTTGAATAATCAACCCTGCCGCCAATTTTAGGAGGGTTATCCAGATCAAGAGTTGTTACCTGGAACATCTCTCCGGCGCCTTCGGCATCACTGGCGGATATAATCGGTGTATGAATATAGATAAATCCGTTTTCCTGAAAAAACTTGTGAATTCCATAACTAAGTGCATTCCTGACCCGGGTAACCGCCGCTATGGTATTCGTCCGGGGACGCAGATGTGCTATTTCCCGTAAAAATTCAAAGGAATGTCTCTTTTTCTGGAGGGGGTAGTCAGACGGAGAATCCCCGATGATTTCAATACTGCTGCCCTGGAGTTCAACTGATTGATTTTTACCGGGAGAGGGAACAAGTTTTCCCTTGATCCGTACACTTGCTCCGGTGGATATGAGTTCTATCTCCCCGTCCAGTTTGTACTTCTCTTTATCAATTATTATCTGAAGGTTTTTAAGACTGGACCCGTCATTAAGTTCCATAAAGCAGACACTCTTTGAGTCTCTTTTGGTTCTAATCCATCCTTCAACTGTCATTTCCTGTCCATCTCCGGAAAGATTTAAAATATTTTTAATTCGTGTATTCATGGAATTAGAGGTATCATAAAATCATTTTAAAGTCAATTTTATGGTGGAAATGCTCCTGATCTTTTATCAAGCTGGGGAGTTGGTTGAAATAGGCCGGTAGGCGGCTGTCAGCAGCTTTAAAAAGTATGGTCATTGGATAAAAGATAATCCTTACACTCATTGCAGTTTGTATTCATTTTGAGTAAAATACATTTTATGGCAGTAGTAAAGTTTGGGCATACATGGTGGGGTCGTAAATGGCTTGGAGCACTGGATAAAATTGACTATTCCAACCGACTACCCCGGGGGGAACGGTATGCCCGTAACGGGTCGGTAAAGACTATCGATATAGAGGGTTCTGCAATAAACGCAAAGGTTGCAGGAAGAAGACCCCAGCCCTACAAGACGAGTTTCAATCTCTGGAAATTTACAAAAAAGGAAAAGCATAAAATAATTAACCTTGTTGTAAATAGTCCCTATTATCTGTCCCAGCTCGAAGCACGGGTACTTCCTCCGGAGCTCTACGATGATCTTACGGACCTTGGGATAAAGATATTCCCCGTATCCTGGAAAGATCTGAAAATGAAATGTTCCTGTCCGGACTGGGCGGTGCCATGCAAACATCTTGCGGCGGTTGTCTATATTATTGCCAACGAAATTGACAAGAATCCCTTTCTTGTTTTTAAGCTTCACGATTTTGATCTGCTTGAGGAGATTCATCCGGAAGGGGTGGAGGAAGAAGAGGGAATTCTTGATATCACCACTTTTCTGGCTAAAGAAGAAAAAGAATACAACTACTACCGGGAAAAACTCGAATATATCGATTTTTCCCTCATTCCTGACCATGGAGAGGCTATCGAGGGACTTCTTACCGAATTCCCCCTCTTTTATCTGAAAAAAGATTTCAAACAGATTTTTACTACCGCTTCAAAAAGGATGAGCATAGCGGTAAAAAAACATATAAGAAATCTTGATTTTACCGAGGAATTGCCGGATGTTCTCTTTACGACCGGTGAATTCCGTTTATTAATGGGAAAGAACCGTTATTCCGGGTATTTGAAAAGAGGGAAGGAAAAACTTGTTTTTTCGGGAGATTCCCCTGAAAACCTTATAGAATACCTGCAAAAGCTTTCTGCCGGGGACCTTTCTCTCTTTCCTGATATCCTTTCCTACCTCGTTATGGTTCACAGTTTTGTCCTGAAGCTTATTGAAAAACGTTCCCTTATTCCTGAGATTTACTCATCAAACAAAGGGAGCTATCTTATCCGCTGGATTCCGGCGCTCTTCAACCCTCTGATAAAGGAGATATTTGAGAACCTTCTCCAGGCGATGCCCCGGGTCCTTGTAAAACTGAAAGGAACTGCTCTTGAGGATAAAGAACAGCTTCTCTTTCTTGTTTCTTTTTTCGCACAGTACTACTTGAGTCTTTTTGGGCCGGTTAAGGATGCGGAATCGGAGCCCGTTCTCTCTCTCTTTTTCCTCGGAAAGGAGTACACCCCCTCCCGTTTTGAAGACAAGGAAAACGCACGGACAATACATCTCTGGCTGGGACGCTTTTTTATAAGACCCCATCATATTACCCCTGTTATACGGCTGGAAGAGCTGATGAAAGAGTTTCAGTTTGAGATACAGGTGAAGGACTCAAGGGAAGAGGACCCGAGACCTGTAAGCCTGAAACGGTTTTTAGAGAAAGATGATCCTGAAAAGCTTCCGGTTCTACGGGACCTGAACCTTCTTTCCACCTATCTTCCCACGGTTAATACCTATCTTAAACAGGAGGATACCGTTGCGGTTAAAAAAGATACCTTTGTGGAAACCTGGTTCAGGGCATTGCCGGCACTCCAAACCCTCGGGGTTTCAACGGTTCTTCCGAAAAGTCTGCAGGAAAGTTTTGTCCCCCAGCTGACTCTCTCGTTTACTCAAAAGTCCGGTGTAAATCCCGACAGGGTGAAAAGCTATACCGCCCTTGAAGAGATAATGGAGTTCCAGTGGGCACTCTCGCTCGGTGATGAGTTTGTCAGCCCGAAAGATTTCTTAAAGCTGGCGGAGAAATACCGGAAAATTGTACGGTACAAGGACAGATACCTTATTCTAAACGAGAAAGAACTTGCGAAAATACGGAAACAGCTGGAAAAGGAAGCGTCTCTTTCTTCCATGGATATTTTACGGATCAATCTCGAAGGGAAGTATAAGGATATTCCCATTGAGACGGACAAAAGGCTTGAAAAGATCTTTAAGGGACTTTTTACTCCCCAAAAAACATCTCTCCCGAAAGGGCTTCATGCAGTACTCAGAGGATATCAGGAAGCGGGGTTTCAGTGGCTCTATCATAACTACAGGATAGGTCTCGGTTCCCTGATAGCTGACGATATGGGTCTGGGAAAGACGATTCAGGTGCTTACGCTGCTTTTAAAATTGAAAGAGGAAGGTACCCTTACTGCCAAAAAACCTGCTATGATCATTGTTCCTGCAAGCCTTATGACAAACTGGGACCGGGAGATAATGAAGTTTGCTCCATCTTTAACCGCTTCCATCTACCATGGCCCGGGGCGTTCTCTGGATGAAAAAGCGGAGGTGATTATATCCACCTATGCTGTTATAGCTCAGGACAAGGAGCTTTTAAAAAAGAAAAAGTGGCTTGTTGTTGTAACCGATGAAGCCCAGAATATTAAAACCCCTGATGCCTCACGCACAAAAGCGGTAAAATCTCTCGGAGGAAAAATAAAAATAGCCATGACAGGAACTCCCGTTGAAAACAAGCTTATGGACTACTGGAGCGTCCTCGATTTCATTATGAAAAATCTTCTCGGTAACAAAACCCACTTCAAGGAAAATTATGCGATTCCTATTGAGCGCTTTCGGGACCGGGAAGCTCTTGCCTCCTTCAAAAAGCTTACTGCTCCCTTTATTCTTCGGCGGATGAAAACGGACAAATCCATTATTAGCGATTTACCTGAGAAGATACAGCTCAATATCTACACCGATCTTACTTCCCCCCAGGCGGCTCTTTACGAAGGGCTTGTGAACCGGGTGGAAGAACTTCTCGAAGAGCTTGAGGGGATAGAGCGGAGCGGTGTTATATTTAAACTTTTAAGCGGATTAAAGCAGATCTGCGATCACCCCGCTCTTTATTTGAAAGAGGGAAGCCGTACTGCAAACCTCTCAGGGAAAGCTCAACAGTTATTGGATATTCTTAAGAAGATACTTTTCAGTAATGAAAAAGCCCTTGTTTTTACCCAGTTTGCACAAATGGGACATATTTTACAGGAAATTATCAGGGAAGAACTTGGCGAAGAAGCCCCCTTCTTTTACGGGAAGCTGAACCGGAAACAACGGGATACCATGGTCAATGATTTCCAGAACGATAAGAACTGCCGGATTATGATTATTTCTCTGAAGGCAGGCGGTGTCGGACTGAATCTTACAGCTGCAAACCATGTTATCCATTACGATCTGTGGTGGAATCCTGCTGTGGAGAACCAGGCCACTGACCGTGCTTTTCGAATAGGCCAGCGGAAGGATGTGAATGTCCACCGCTTTATTACCAAAGGTACTTTTGAAGAGAAAATAAACGCCATGCTTGAAGAGAAACAGGAACTGGCTGATCTGACTGTTGCCCAGGGAGAAAAATGGATAAACAGCATGAGTACGAAAGATCTTAAAGCCCTTTTTAAACTTGAGAGGTAGGCGGCTGAGGCCAGGCATGCTCGACAAAGACCGGACAATACAGGGCCCCCGGCCCCTTGGGGAAAACAGCCTTTTGTATCGTAAACTTGGAGATTCTTATTAGGGATTCGCCCTGCATGTTACTCACAATTTCAATAAGTGCAATATCAGGGGTTCTCCTGTTATATCGAGTATTATTCTTATGAGGAAAAATGAGAAACTTGCAGCCAGTTTTCACAAATTCAGCTTGTTTGTCTGGGTGTTATGGCTTATACCATTTTT
Organism: Spirochaetota bacterium; assembly: GCA_003641695.1. Taxonomy (GTDB): domain Bacteria; phylum Spirochaetota; class Spirochaetia; order B11-G9; family B11-G9; genus B11-G9. The sequence goes on along the minus strand of QNBL01000216.1, from coordinate 334 downwards.
TACAGGGATGATACTGAGCATGTAAGAGGACATGGACATCAATAGAACAACTGCAGAACCTGTTAATAAAAAATGTTGTGTACCTTTCAAATTTAACCCCTAAGTATGCTTGAAGAAAGCATGGGATGCATATTAGATTAAACAGCACAGGGGGATGAATGAACATACAGATAATCGGAACAAAAAAGTGTAACAGTACCAAGAAAGCGGTACGGTTTTTCAAAGAGAGAAATATCCCTTTTTACTTTGTTGATCTCAACGAAAGGGAACTGTCGCCCGGGGAACTATCGGCTATTACCGCCAGGATACCGGCATCTGATCTGATTGACACCGA
>QNBL01000215.1 GCA_003641695.1 Spirochaetota bacterium | reverse complement strand
TTCCTTCCTGAAACAATGGATAACGGTATAGGAAAAGGGGTGAGGGTTGTAAAGATTGAGAAAGATATAGATGCCAAGCCGAAGCTGGTTTACGACCCCACACATCCGGATGCAATAAAAAGCGGACCTCAGAAAGGGTATGTCGAGATGCCGAATGTGAATATTGTTGAAGAAATGGTGGATATGATCTCGGCTTCGAGGGCTTATGAGGCAAACGTTGCCGTAGTAAACGGAAGTAAGGCCATGTTCGCACGAGCATTGGAAATTGGGAGATAATAGATGAACTTTTTTAAAGCAGATCAGGTTATCGGTGACAGGATCAAACTTGCAGTGACCAACCCCGGTCATATGCAGGGGACTGTGCACCCTGGAAACGGAAGTGTTACTCAGGACCAGGGGTTCGGCAAGCTGGTTACCAAGGCAATAAACGGGGCAAATGATGCGGTTCAGCAAAGTGCAGCTCTGACTGAGCAGTATATTACCGATCCGGACAGTGTTGACGTTCACGATGTGACGATCGCAATGTCTGAAGCAAATTTAGCGGTTTCTTTGACTAAGAGCGTTGTAGACAATGCTCTTAAAGCATACAGAGAGATTATTAATATCAGGTAGTAGAGATAAGGAATTGCATACATTCTTTTTGGGAGGGGAGAATGAACGAATGGTTAAAAAAATTAGTAGGTCAGCTTAAGGAATTATGGAGCAAGTGGTCTACTGTACAGAAAATTATACTTTTTGCCGTAGTTGGAGTAATAATTACGGGGATTGTTTTATTATTAAGCTTCAGCTCTTCTCCGGACATGGTTCCGCTCATTTCGTCACCGATTACCGATTCCGCGCAGCTTAACAGGATTTCGATTGCTCTGGATAAAGAGGGTATTGAGCATAAGATAACCGAGGATGGGAAGATTTACGTACAAGACAGGAATACTGCAAGGAGAATGGTAGCCGTTCTCATGAGGGAGGATCTTATCCCCAAGGAAACATCTCCCTGGGATGTTTTTAAAATGGACCGGTGGAGTCTAACCGATTTTGAGCGCAATATAAATTTAAGGGAAGCCATAACAAAAAATCTGGAGCAGCATATAGAGGCACTCGATGATGTTGATTCGGCAAAGGTAACATTGGTACTGCCGGAGGATAAACTCTTTCAGGAGGATCAGAATCCCGTATCCGCTTCAATCATTCTAACACCAAAACCAGGATCGGATATTACTTCCAACAGGAAGAAGATTGAGGGAATTGTCAAACTTGTCAAATTTGCAGTGGAAGGATTATCTGATGACAATCTGGTAATATCAGATCAAAGCGGAGTGGTATTAAACGATTTTGCAGATTTTGCCGATTTTGACCGTCTGGAACTTTCCAAAAGGCAGTTGAAGGAGAAGAGTAATCTTGAAAATCAATACAAGAAACAAATTTTTTCAGAGCTCTCGCAGATATTCGGACCTGACAGGGTCAGCATTCTTAAAGTTGATATAGCTCTGGATTTCAACAAAGAAACGGTAAAAACCGAAGAACATTATCCCATAGTAACAAAAGAGGATAATCCCTCCACACCCTATGATGAATCGAGTTACGTATTGTCAATTTCAAGATCAACGGAAAAAACCTCAGAGAGCTTCAAAGGAACGGGATTTAACCCGGAAGGACCTCCCGGTCAGGAAGGTCAGACTCCTCCAGCCTACAAGGAACTGGATAATCTTGTTGGAAATTATCAGAAGAATTCCACCATTCAAAATGAAGAGGTGAATACCAGAAACATTGTAGAGGAAAAAAGCCCCTGGACAATCAAGCGGATTACCATTGGAGCTGCATTGGACGGGACCTGGAAAAGGGAGTACGACGATAAAGGTGTTCTGCAGGTTGAGAAAAATGGAAGCATCAAAAGAAGCTACACTCCTGTTCCGGATGATCAGTTGAAAAAAGCAAAGACCCTGGTTGAGCATGCAATCGGTTTTGACAGGAAGCGGGGAGATTCGGTATCAGTAGAGACCCTTCAGTTTGACAGATCCGCCCAATTCAGAGCCGAAGATGAAAAGTTTAAAGCTCAGCAGCGGATGCAGCAGACTATAATCTTTTCGATAATAGGTGTTGCTGTTCTTATAATTGCGTTTATCATATTCAGAATAATCTCCAGAGAAATGGAGCGCAGAAGACGGCTGAGAGAGGAAGAGCTTGCACGGCAGCACCAGATGATGAGAGAGGCTGCACTCAAGAGTGCAGAGGAAGAGGAAATGGATGTTGCAATGTCTGTTGAAGAACGGGCCCGGATGGAGATGCAGGAGAACGCGATAAACATGGCCAGAGAACATCCGGAAGATGTTGCTCAGCTGATAAGAACCTGGCTGGTGGAGGAATAGATGGCAAAAGTAGAAACAAGAAAGAAAAAGGTAAGCAAGGAATTAAGCGGCCGGCAAAAGGCAGCGATTTTCCTTGTTACTCTGGGTTCGGAGATATCTGCTGAAATATTCAATCACCTCAGGGAAGACGAGATTGAAACACTCACTTTTGAGATTGCCAGACTGGATAACGTAGAGCCCGACGAAAGAGACAGGGTTCTTATGGAGTTCAAGGAACTGATGATGGCTCAGGACTTTATTACTTCCGGGGGTATAGACTATGCCAGGGAGCTTCTGGAAAAGTCCCTGGGGTCACAGAGGGCTGTTGATATTATAAACCGTCTGACCAGCAGTTTACAGGTTCGGCCGTTTGATTTTATTCGGAGAACTGACCCTGCGCATCTTTTAAACTTTATTCAGCAGGAACATCCACAGACTATTGCCCTGATTCTTGCCTATCTGGAACCGGCAAAGGCTTCGATAATTCTGGGATCCCTTCCTCATGAAATTCAGTCCGATGTAGCAAAACGCATTGCTACTATGGACAGGACCTCTCCAGAAGTTCTCAGGGAGGTGGAACGGGTTCTCGAGAAAAAACTCTCAACACTTTCCAGTGAAGATTTTACTGCTGCTGGTGGTGTTGAGAATATAGTCGAGATTCTGAACCTTGTTGACCGGTCCACGGAGAAACTGATTATAGAATCTCTGGAAGAGGAAGATCCTGAATTGGCCGAAGACATCAAAAAGAGGATGTTTGTATTCGAAGATATCGTACTTCTTGACGACAGAGCAATACAGAAGGTTCTTCGAGAGGTTGATACCGGGGAACTTGCCAAGGCGCTCAGGGGTGTTGATGCGGAAGTACAGGATAAAATATTCAAGAATATGTCAAAACGTGCTGCCGCCATGCTTAAGGAAGAAATGGAGTACATGGGGCCGATCAGGCTGAAGGATGTAGAAGAGACCCAGCAGAAGATCGTTTCCATTATACGTAAGCTTGAAGATTCCGGTGAGATTGTTGTTGCACGATCAGGTGAAGATGAGATGGTTGTTTAGTTCCATAGTGTAAGGAGGAAGTCCATTGGCAAAAAATGTATTTCGATCTGCAGAGGTAAAAACCCTGTCGGACAAAGTTATTATTGAATCTCCTTTTATGGAAGCGGAGGAGGTGGAAGAAACTCCTGTGATGGAGGAATACACCGGGCCTACCGCCGATGACCTGAGACGGGAAGCAGAGCTTTTTAAACAACAGTGGGAGAAAGAGAAAGAGGATATGATCGCCTCTGCCAAGGCCAAGGCGGATGAAATAATCAGGGATGCTGAGCAGAAAGCCTTCGAAGAGGTAAAACTAAAAACCGATGAGGCACAGATTATCAGGCAGGAAGCTGAAGATGAGGCTTTGAGAATTCGAACTGAGGCACGGAATGAAGCTGATGCATTAAAGGAAAAAACTCTTTCCGAGCTTGATGAGATCAGGAGCAAAGCTGAATCAGAGGGATTTGAGAAAGGAAGGGAAGAAGGGTTCGAAGTTGGTAAACAGGAAGTTGAAAGACTGATTAAACAGCTTCACGGAATGCTGGACAAGATTATTGAAAAGCGGAATGAAATTATCGATGAAACTGAAACCCAACTGATAAATCTGGTTCTGATGATTGCAAAGAAGGTTATCAAGGTCATATCTGAAAATCAGAAGAACGTAGTTATAAATAATGTGATTCAGGCTTTGAGAAAACTGAAAAGCAGAGGTGAAGTGCTTATCAGGGTTAATCTGGAAGATGTCGAGCTAACCTCGGAGCATGTCAAGGATTTTATGAGGATGGTTGAAAACGTCCGGTCTGTTACTGTTGTGGAGGATTCCACGGTTGACAAGGGCGGATGCATAATTGAATCCGATTTTGGAGAGATAGATGCAAGGATTTCTTCACAGTTATCGGAAATAGAAGAGAAAATTCTGGAACTGGTGCCTATTAAAAGCAGAGGCGAGAAGTAATTGCCTTCAAGGGAGGGGTGCAGGTTGTTTGAGAAGTACGAATCAGTAGTAGAAGAGATCGATCCCATCAAGTACACCGGAGTTGTAAGCAAAGTTCAGGGGCTTATGATCGAAAGTTTCGGTCCGCAGGTAGTAATAGGGGAGATGTGCCACATAGTTGTTCCCTTTAAGGATGAAGTAGTACCTGCAGAAGTAGTAGGTTTCAACGGTAAGCATGTTCAGCTGATGCCTTTCGGCAACATGGAGGGCATTGAACCCGGATGTACCGTTATTGCTCTTGGGGAGAGTATGAAGATACATGTATCGGAACAACTTCTCGGAAGGGTACTGGACAGTATGGGTAAACCTATGGACGGAAAGGGTTCTCTGGGTTCTGTTGAATATTTTTCTGTCAGTAACCCTCCTCCGGATGTTTTGAAAAGAAGCAAGATAACGGAAAGAATGATAACAGGCGTACGGGCGATAGATGCAATGACTCCTGTCGGGAAAGGACAGCGGATCGGTATCTTTTCCGGAAGCGGTGTAGGGAAGTCAACCCTTCTCGGCATGATTGCCCGTAATACCAAAGCGGATGTAAACGTTATTGCCCTGATCGGGGAACGGGGAAGAGAGGTTCGGGAATTTATTGAATCAGATCTTGG
>QNBL01000214.1 GCA_003641695.1 Spirochaetota bacterium | reverse complement strand
TTCCGGGATGCGGTAGGCATAGCCGGTACGGTCATGATCCGCAGAACACTTGGACTTGCAAAAGTATCTGATATAGCATCGATAGAAGATAATGAAGAAAGGTCCTTTCTCGACAGATTGGCATTGGAAATAGGTAAAAGGCTTATTATAGAAGCTGACTCAATGAGCAGCATAAACGACGCATTAAAAATTGCAAAAGAAATTTCTCCTCTGTAAAAGAGAGGAAGGAGGATGAACTTGAGTTCTAAACCGATTGTACAGGTTGAAAATATTGGAATGTCTTTTGATGCGACAAGAGCTCTGGATAACGTGGACTTTGACTTTTATCCAGGGGAGATCATGGCTCTTGTCGGTGCCAATGGAGCCGGAAAATCTACTCTCATAAAGATTATCTGCGGTTATCACAGCGGTTATGAGGGGAGGATTCTCATTGACGGCAGGGAAGCATTAATAAGCTGTCCAAAGGATGCCTATGACTTTGGAATACAGACTGTTCATCAGATAATAAACCAGGGAGTTATTCAGAGCATGACTGTTGCGGAGAATCTTGCTCTGGAAGAGTTGCTTTCACCGGATCAGCCCATGTTTTACGATTATAAGGGGATCAGGAAAAGGGCGGCAGAGATTGCAGCGTTGATGGATCTTGATTATCTGGATCTGGATGCACCTGTTTTTACCATTCCCCAGAGTGACAGGCAGATGATCAGCATAGCCAGAGCTCTTGCTTCGGATCCAAAACTCCTTATTCTTGATGAACCGACATCGTCCATATCTGAAAAAGAAGCTGAAAGGCTTTTTGTAACCTTGAAAAAATTGAGGGATGGAGGTGTATCGATAGTCTATGTTTCTCACAGACTGCATGAGATCACCAGGCTTGCTGATAGGGTAGGTGTTTTGAGGGATGGAAAGAATGCCGGGCTACTTGAAAAGCCTTTCAGTGTAAAGAATATAGTTCATTCAATGGTTGGAGATATAAATCATGAACCGGTAAAAAAAGAGGATGTTAAAGCAGATTTGAGTTCTGTCAAGTTTGAAGCCAGAGGTATTATTGTAGAGGAAGGCGGTAAACCTGTTGATATAAAGGTTCATGAAGGTGAGATCCTTGGTATAACCGGCCTGATAGGTGCGGGAAAATCAGAGCTGGCCCAGGTTTTTTTCGGTATAAACAGGCCCTATTCAGGGAAGATGTTTCTTAAAGGAAATCCTTATGAACCAGCGGATATAAAGGAAGCGATACGGCATGGTGTTTTTATGATACCGGAGGACAGAAGCAATAATGCTGTTTTTCCGAATTTTAATATACGCCAGAATATTGTCGCACCCTTTCTGGATAATTTCTCCAACGGTCTATCCATAATGAATACCGGTAAAGAAAGGCAGGAAGCAAGACGTATGATTGATTCGATGACCATAAAGTGTGAGAGCGAGGAGGCTTCCATTGACAGCTTGTCCGGCGGAAACCAGCAGAAAGTAGTAGTGGCACGCTGGCTTATGGTGGAACCGCAGCTTATCATCCTGGATGAACCGTTTCAGGGAGTTGATGTTAAGTCAAGAAATGAAATCGGGAAATATCTCCGTGAAAACATAGGTAGAAGCGGTGCAATTATTATTGCCACGGATATAGATGAAGTTGTAGATGTAGCAGACAGAGTTGTGGTCTTTAACTCCGGCATGATAGTGGGAGAACAGATAGCCGGTGAGATTAATAAAGATAAGCTTATACATTGGACGGCCCAAGCGCCGGAAGAAATTTTAAGTTCGGAGTAGATGATGGCGAATGTAAAAGTAAGAGAGTTTTCTATAAAATGGGGCTTTCTTATTGTAATGGGAGTTTTGTTCATTTCTTTTTCGATACTGCAGCCTGCATTTTATTCGGCGGGTAATCTATTCAACGTTCTGTTGAGCGTTTGTATTTTCGGAACTATGACTCTTGGAGAGACTTTTGTTTTAATAATAGACGGCATGGACCTTTCAATAGGGTCAACGGCGGCAATAACAGTTATGATATCCGCGTACAGCATGGTTGTTCTTCAGCTTTCAGGAGTTGCCGCTATAATTATAGTGCTGCTTCTCGGTGCTGCTATAGGGCTGTTTATAAGTTTTCTCATTGTAAAGGTCAAAATACCGGATCTCCTTGCAACTTTGGGAATGATGTTTCTTGTTCAGGGGCTGCAGCTTATCCCGTCCGGTGGACTTTCCATTGGAACCGGAGCTGTTCTCGGGAATGGCAAAGTGGCTCAGGGACATTTTGATGAGGGATTTAAATATCTGGGCCAGGGAAGGGTTTTTAAGGTAATACCTATTCCTGTATTGATAATGATAGTAATTGCCCTGCTGGTATATGTAATCCTGTCAAGAACAAAGTATGGCCGGATATTTTATGCAATAGGCGGAAATCCTGAAGCAGCGAGACTGGTAGGAGTAAATGTTAACAAGTACAAAGTTATTGCCTACGTTTCATCAAGCGTTATTGCTTCTCTTGCCGGAATCCTTCTTGCTGCAAGAGTTGGACGGGGGGATGTAGGGTCTCAGGGAACTTTGCTTATGGATGCGATAGCGGCAGCCCTGATTGGTTATGCAGTTTTGGGAGTACGTAAGCCGAATCCATTTGGAACAATACTGGGGGCAATATTTATAGGGATGCTTATGAATGGCCTTACAATGTTAAGTATGCAGTATTTCTGGCAGGATTTTATTAAGGGATGTGTCCTTGTTGCGGCATTGGCTTTTACATTTGGACTGTCAAAGAAGAGATAGCTGCTAATAGTCAAAAGGTACTGTCATTGCTGAATTTACCGGTTGGAGAACAAACAAAAAGATGGTTGTTCGGCGCCAAAATAAAAAAGGAGCAATCGAAGATGCGTGTTGGAATGTATTATAATAACAAGGACGTCAGGGTTGAGGAGATGCCTAAACCTGAAATAGGTGCGGATGAAATTCTGGTTAAAGCAGCCGCATGTGGAATATGCGGTTCTGATGTCCTCGAATGGTATCGAATAAAAAAAGCCCCAATTGTTCTTGGTCATGAGATGGCCGGAGAGATTGTGGAAGTAGGAAAAAATGTAACAAAATACAGTATCGGGCAAAGGGTTTTTGTTTCTCATCATATACCCTGCAATACTTGTAGTTACTGCTTGAACGGGTATCATACGGCATGTGATACCCTGCATAGTACAAACTTTTTTCCCGGAGGGTTTTCCGAGTATATCAGGATTCCCGCACTTAATGTGGACAGGGGGGTTTTCCCGCTTCCTGACGAAATGAGTTATGATCAGGCTGTATTTATTGAACCTCTGGCGTGTGTGGTGAGAGCTCAGCGTCTGGTAAAAATACGTCCCGGACAATCTGTTGTTGTAATGGGAAGCGGGATTTCAGGGCTTCTGCATATTATGCTGGCAAAAGCTCTCGGAGCAGGAAGAATAATTGCTACAGATATAAATGAAGACCGTTTGAAAACCGCCAAAGAGTTGGGTGCGGAAGTTACAATAAATGCGATGGAGGATGTTCCTGAGAAAATCAAATTAGTAAATGACGGAAAACTTGCAGATCTTGTTGTTGTATGCACAGGAGCACTTCCTGCTTTCAAACAGGCCCTTAAGTCGGTAGACAGGGGAGGGACCATACTTGCCTTTGCAACATCCAATCCGGGAGAAGATCTTCCTGTTCCACTTAATGATTTTTGGCGCAACGAGATAAAACTTATGCCTTCTTACGGGAATGCACCGGTTGATGCAGTTCAATCAATGGAGCTAATTCGAGCAGGAAGAGTCTCTGTTGAAAAATTGATATCCCATAAAATCCCACTTGATAGAATTGAGGAGGGATTTTTCATGACGGCAAACGGACATGATCATAAAGGGGAGAAATCCCTGAAAGTTATAGTAGAACTAAATAAATAGAGGTGCCATATGGAACTGCCAACGGGCTATGTAGAGTATCAAAGAAGAGAATATTGCAAGGCTGTTGATTGCCCTGTTCAAAAAGAGCTTGAATTGACAAGAAAAGGAACAGATGAGTATGAGAAAATACGATACCGATGCAAGACAGCATGCATACACACTACCCATGAATTTCATGCATGGCTTAATAATCAGGGTTATCTGATTGTAAGATCAGAATAAGTTTTTTAATTCATTTTCTCCTTTGTGTGCCTCTTTTATCAGGGGCACACTTTTTTTTTGTTTTTAATGATACGCTGTAAATTGACTGTTAAGATTCTTCACTTCTTCAGGAGAAAGGATGGTTGGTGTCTGACCCGCTGCAAGAGCGGTCAGGTACAGCCCTGCAATAAATTCTATATTACTTGCAATTGAAAATGCCTGCTCAATGGTACGAGCACCGCTTACAAGTCCGTGATTTGCTAACAGAACCGATTTCCTGTTTTCCATTCCTTCTAAAGCGTTTTTCGCAAGTTCAGAAGTTCCAAAAGTTGCGTATGGAGCACATCTGACGTTACCTTCTGCACTCGCAATAAGATAATGAATTGCAGGAAGTTCCCTATTCATGCATGCGAGGGAGGAAGCATAGAAAGAATGGGTATGCACCACAGCATGTATATCCGGACGGTTTTTATAAAAGACTGTATGAAGTTGTAATTCACTCGAGGGTTTACCCTTCCCCTCGTGTACCTTGCCATCGAGACTCATTACCATGATATCTTCCGGGGTTAGTTCCTCATAGTTTCTGCTTCCCGGAGTAATTGCCAGTAAATTTTCTTTTCGGTTAAAAATCGATATATTACCACCCGTACCGACTACCAGGCCTGTAGTAAGCATCTTTTTAGCGTATCGAACAACAGCATTACGTTCCAATTCGAGCAGCATTTCATTCCTCCTTCTGGTTTGTTTTCAACTCTGATCTTATCATAGAAAATCTAAAAGGGCATCTTCCTTATAGGGTAAATTTTTCAACTATTTCTATTAATGAAAATCATATATCAACCTCAAAGAGATTCAGCTTCCATACATGAATGCAG
>QNBL01000213.1 GCA_003641695.1 Spirochaetota bacterium | reverse complement strand
GGATTAAATCTGGAAGGGGTAACCAGTGGTGATCCGGTAAAGGGAATTACAACCCGTACCAGTACAGGGACTGCCGGGAATTTGAATCTGGAACCGCTGAAAAAGAGGAATGAGGCTGTTAGAGAAGATCTTGCCGAGAGGAAATCCAGGGTGGATAGATCTCTTTCCTCGCTGCTTTCTTATCAACCGGTATTGTATGCTTGACGCTAAAAAACACGATGTGGTATCTTCACGTGTGAAAATATATTTATCGGGATGGGTAGTTAATGAGTAGTTCAAAACCAGAGCGGCTGGGGGTTATTTCCTGTCCCGGGACAGAGAAGTTTTCTTCAGAAGTAATCTATTATTTAAAGAAACAGTACGTAAAAAAGTATAAACGTTTTGCCGAGAAGGTATCGGAAAAATATTCCATGCCCATGGAAGATGTATGGATAGCCATGAATTTAAACGACGATATGCATTCTGTCCGTGTCAACCCCCGAAAGGCTGTGGACAGGTACCATCCGCCGACATTCGAGCTTCCTGTCAAGTTTACCCGGTTTGCCAACGGGGAATTCAAAACGGAGATCCAGGCATCGGTTAAGGGGATGGATGTTTTTATCATTCAGGATGTGGAGAATCATTACCCCATAGCGGTAGGGAAAGGTTCCGAGGAACAAGTACTGTCAATAAACGATCACTTATTTATCTTGTTTGTCACCATGGATGCGGTCCGGCAGGCCGGGGCATCAAGGATAACTCTGGTTCTTCCAACCTATCCCTACTCCAGACAGCACAAGAAAAAGGGCCGCGAGGCGTTAACTGCCAGCTGGTTCGGTAAAACCTGTGAGTTTATGGGGGCATCGAGAATAATTACTCTGGATATTCATTCCAGAGAAATTGAGAACAGCTTTCATAAACTTATGCTGGAAAATCTTCATGCAAGTTATCAGATTCTCCTGAAACTCAGGGATTTGGTTGATTTTTCCGACCCTGATCTCGTTGTTGTCTCCCCGGATACCGGGGCGATTGACCGGAATAAATTCTATGCCGGGAATTTAAAGAAACCTCTGGCTCTTTTGTATAAAGAGAGGGATTACTCAAAGGTTTCGAAGAACGCGGGAGACTCTAATATCACCCGGATACGGCTTCTTGGTGATGTTGAGGGAAAAACTGTCTTTATGGCAGATGATATGCTTGGAACCGGCGGCACCCTGATTGAGGCCATGAAGGCTCTGAAGAAATGCGGAGCAAAAAAAATAATCTGCTCCATCAGTCTTCCAATGTTTTCAGGGAATGCCAGAGAATACTTTGATAAGGCCTACAAAGAAGGGCTCTTTTACAGGATTATAGGCAGCAATGCCATTTACCATGATGAGGATTTATTAAACAGGGAGTGGTTTGTCAGTGCATCTGTTTCAGATCTCTTTGCACGGAGCATCTCCCGGCTGTATCACAGCAGATCGCTGAGTACCATACTTGATAACAGTAAAATGATCCAGCAGTTAATGAAAAAGGGGTAACCATGTACGTTTGTAAATTCGGCGGCAGCTCGCTTGCTGATTCCGCCCAGATTAAAAAGGTTAAAGCAATTATAGAAAGCAGCAGTGAGCGGTCTGTTGTTGTTGTTTCTGCACCGGGAAAGAGGAGCAGTGACGATATAAAGATAACCGATCTTCTCTATTCCTGTGAACAGGCAGCTGCCAAAGGTGAATCCATGGATTCTCTGTTTGCAGGAATTGAAGGCCGTTTTAACGGAATTTGCAGCGGTCTTGGCCTTGACCCGGGTGAGCTGACCGGTGAACTTGAGGAAATAAGAAAAAACATTTCAGCCGGCTACGGACCTGATTATGCAGCATCCCGTGGTGAGTATCTTTCTGCAAAACTTTTAAGCACATACTTTGACATGATATTTATCGATGCACAGGAAGTTATCCGTCTTACCGCAGACGGCAGGGTTGATCCACAGTCATACATACTGCTGAAAGATAGAATCGCTGACGGGAACCGGTACATTATTCCGGGTTTTTATGGAGCGGATCCGGAGGGGAAGGTTAAAACATTTTCCAGGGGGGGGTCGGATATCACCGGTGCTATTGCTGCCCGGGCGGCAGGTGCCGAAATGTACGAGAACTGGACTGATGTATCCGGCCTGTTGATGGCTGATCCCAGGGTTTTTGACAATCCTCCGGGAATCAGGGAGATAACCTATCGTGAAATCAGGGAGCTGGCGGTTTTAGGGGCCAACGTCTTTCATGAAGAGGCCATAGCTCCTGTAAAGGATGCAGGAATCCCCATAAATATACGTAATACCAATGATCCTGATGCAGAGGGTACGGTTATTCTGGAATCCCGGATACCGGAAAATGTGCCTGTTGCAGGTATCTCCGGCAAGAACGGGTATCTCCCTGTCCATGTGGAAAAGTTTATGCTGGGCAGATATCCGAATTTCAATTCCGGGATCCTGAACAGTCTGAAGAGTGCCGGGTTATCTGCGGATTTTATCTTTTTCGGAAATGACAGTATTACTTACCTTGTGAAGCAGTCTGGAGATGATGACGTCAATAGAATCCGGGAGATTCTTTCAGGTGTCTCCTGTGACAGGCTCGAAATAGAATCTCCCGCGGCTGTATTCGGTGTTGTCGGAGAGGGGATCGGCAGCAGAGCCGGTATTGGGGCAGCGGTATTCACTGCTCTGGCCGGGAAAGATATCAATATCAGGTTTACCTCCTACGGAGGGTCCCGGGTATCACTTTTAATCGGGATTGATGAATCGGACTACACTGATGCCATGAATGCTGTCTACTCTGCTCTGAAGTAGGACTGTTTACTTGAAAAACATCTCCATCATGGATGTGTCCATACGGGGAACAGGAAGTATTCTGTTCCCTTTATTTTTCTTGACAATGGTATAAAGCCTGTGTTCCGTTTCGCTTTGTTCCATCAGTTTGCATTCTGTGTCGCTGCGGCCTCCCTTCTTTTTCAGGTTTGAGAATCTGGAGAGCCGGAAGGCTGTAACTAATTGTGCTGTAGAAAGAGTACCGTTCCAGGGGTAGAAGGATGCTCCCCTGCAGAGGGATGGTGAATGAGCCCAAAATAGCTTTTTGTCAGTAAACCCGGGAAGCCCCGGCACGGGATAGAAGGGAGATATCCCGGTAAGAGTCGGCAGGTTATGTAAATATCTGAGAGCGGCAACGGATGCCTCGGGAGAATCCTTTTCCAGTCCGGATATAAAGTAGGTTATGGCGGCTATTTCCGATTTTTCGGCTGCTTCGAGTACACTCTCGTATTTGGAAAGGGAGAGGTGCCGGTGTTCGCTTTCTGCTCCGGCTGTACTTAAAGTACCCAGGGACAGGTTGAGCTGTCTGAATCCTGCTTTGGCAAGGGTTTTTACCATAGTGCTGTCCAGGAATGAGTAGTCCATTCCGTTTTCAGCCATAAAGCTGAGCTTTGGTATGTGCGCAGTAAAGATATTCAAAACCTCGAAAAGATACTCCGGATCAAAAGAAAGGTTGTCGTCTTCAAAATTTATTACGGTGTGTTTGTCAGTTGGGATTTGAGTAATCCCTTTACTAATTTTGTCCAGAGAGACTTTCCTGAATTCTCTGCCGTGGGTTAGAAAATTAGAACAGAATCGGCACCGCCGTGGACAGCCTCTGCTTAAAGAGGTGGAGATATAGCGTGTTTTCTTTGTCTCGCCTGTCATACTCCAGATAAACTCAAGGTCACTGCTGTCAGCTTTGAAGTATACTGCAGGAGGGACAGTCCCCTGATGAGGCCCCTGATGAGTGGATGTATAACAGTTAGGAACCGTTGAAAAATCGGGGTCTGTTTTCCGCAGCTCTTTAAGCAGGGGAGCAATTACTCGTTCACTTTCCCCGGTAACTGCAAAATCAATACCTGAGGCGAGAAAGTACCGGGGGAATACGCTTACTCCGCCTCCTCCGGCGCCTATGAGAGCAGTGCACCCTGTTTTTCTTAAAGATTTCACCAGTTCTACAGTATCTTCTGCATATGCATAGGCAAAACATGAAATGAGTATTACATCGGGTTCAGCTGCTGCTATCTTTGCTGCACACTCTTCAAATGATGGTCCAAACTGCCGGTACCCGGTGAAAAATGATACAGGACCCCGTTCTCCCTGAATCAGGAACGGTTTAAGGTGTTCTGTTTCCTTTAAAGGGGGGATGAGAAATCCTCCGGGTTTTTCCTTGGGGCAGTTGAATACAGAGACGGTTTCCCCCATTCGGGATAGGATTGATGACACGGTATGCATGCCCAGAGCGGAATTTCTGCCTGGAGTAAAGTACAGATCACGTACCGGCGGAGTAACAACGGATACCCTCATATTGATAAAAACTACTATATTTTCCCTTAAAATAGTAGAGGATAGTAGAGAAAATGTTGAAAATAGGTATTTTTTGTGTAACAATATAAGCCAATGGAAAAAAATACCGGAACAGAATACAATCTTGATGAACTTGCATCCAGAATAGAGTTCGACAGAGAGGATTATATCCCCCTTTTATCGCTGTTTGTTGAACAGACACTTCTGGACTTGGAGGAGATACAAAGATATTTACCGAAGGGTAATGAGAAGGTAATCTCTGAGCGGATTCATAATATTAAAGGTGCCGCTCTAAACCTTGAGCTGGATAGAATTGCCGATATCCTTGATTCTGCAAGTGCCTTGAATCATGCGTTTGAACACACTGATATGGTGAGTATTATTGATGAATGTGTGAAAGAAGCCGATACTTTAAAGAGACTGCTTGAATAAAGGAACGTTTATAATGAAGAAAGTTCTTGTTGTAGATAATCATGTAATGATGCTTAAATTCGTCGAATCTCTCCTTGGAAAGAAAGGGTACGAGGTCCGTACTGCGGAGGATGGTATTGTTGCCCTCGATATCGTCAAGGAGTATAAACCGGATGTTATTTTTGTTGATCTTGTTATGCCCTATATACGGGGGGGAAAACTTGTCTCAATACTGAGAGCGTTCGATGAACTTAAGGATACCAGGATTGTTATTCTTTCCGGGATTGCCGCGGAGATATCCAGTG
>QNBL01000212.1 GCA_003641695.1 Spirochaetota bacterium | reverse complement strand
CTTTCAGTCTCATCAAAGTCAGCTGACAAATCGTCGGGTACATCACTACTGTTTTTTTCATCTTCAGAGATTTCGAGGTCAGGCAGTTCTTCAATATCAAGCTCTTCAGCTTCAGAGATCTCTTCCACTTCGCCGGGAAGAGCAGTTTCTTCTTCATCAAGGAGGTTTTCATCATCTTTAAGAAAGCTGTCAACGTCAAGATCTTCGAAATCTTCATCAAGGCTGGAACTGAGAAGGTCATCTTCATCCAGATCCAGATCAAAATCATCAACAGAATCCAATTCCGGGGGTTCTGCAGTTTCGCTTACGCCTTCAATTTCAGGTTCTGTAGAGGTCTTACTATCATCTATATCTTCAAGTTCGAGATCTTCCAGTGCACTGTCCAGATCATCAAGATCAGCAAGTTCTATATCTTCAAGTTCCAGATCGTCCTCTTCCAAAGTATCCATTTCAGGTTCATCTCCTATACCAGCAGTTTCAGTTTCTTTAGTAATTTCAGGAGACTCTTCAAAAGTCTCTGAAGTCTCTGAAGATTCTATATCAAGAGGCATATCAAAGGATTCTCCGCTTCAAGGCCGAAGTCAAGATCATCCAGTTCGTCATCAGCCCCTTTTGTAACAAGCTCCTTTTCAAGCTCTCCCAGAAGGTTTTCTTCTTCTTCGGTGATTGCATCCCCGGCAGTGCTGTCAATATCATGAAGAGAGAAATCTTCTTCCTTATGTAACGTGTCTTCGGTTTCAATCTCTTCCGGACCTGCTTTTACCCAAACTCCGTACTGTTCAAGTTCTTTTTCCTTTTTTATGTCATCATTCCCGTTTGACACCATTTCCATCTCCTGATATTTAGTTCACTTCTACAAATATCGGCAAATAAATTTAAAGTATGACTTATTTATCAATTACAATACTATTAATTACAAGTTATCAGAATTATAGAGAAATAACAATCAAAATCTAAAAAATATTGAGCCCTTTTATATTTCTTGTCTCAAGATTAAGGCCTGAATATCCGTAAAAAAGAACATATGAAGCTCATTCACCGCTTGCTGATAAGTTTATACACCACTTTTGTAGTATTTGCCTGGCTGTCCTTCTTCTTTGGGCCGGATGGACTTGCAGAAAGCCGCCAGTTGGAAAAATACAAGGAGAAACTGGTGAAGGGGAATCTCATGATGGAGAGGATAAACCTGAAACTTGACAATGAATTTAAAAATCTTGAGAGCGATCCCGAGAAAATTGCCCTGGAAGCAAGAAGTCTTGGATACTACCATGAAAACGAGGGGATCTTTCTTCTGGAAGGATATCGTATGGATCTCAAGGGGTATTCGGTAGGATCACTATTCCGGGCATATTCGGGTAGAGCATCAAGTCTGGCAACAATCAGGCTGGCTGCGTTATCGTTAGGTATTATTGTGTTCTTTTTATTGACAATATTTGCAAGGAACGAAAATGATTATACTATCCGCAGAAGACGTTATTCAGAAGCCCGCTATAATTAAAACATTAAAAGAAAACGGAATAGTTATTATGCCCTGCGATACCGTATACGGTTTTGTTGGAACTGTTCCGGATACCGGAAAAAGAATTGCATCTATAAAAGGCAGGAAAGAAGGAAAAAAGTTCCTGCAGTTAATACTTCCCTCCTGGCTCTGCAGGTTTACAGATATAAAAATAGAGGAGGAGCTCCTTGACATAAGTCCCGGTTGTGTTACCTTTATCGTTAAAAACCGACATGGTGATACAACAGCGGTCAGGTTTCCCAAAGATCCTTTTCTTGCTGATATTATTGCCGGTGTTGGAAAACCGCTGTACTCAACCAGTGTAAACAGGAGCGGAAAAGATATTCTTTCCCGCCCTGTTGAAATGATAAAAGAATTCGGTAACGAGATAGATCTTCTGCTTGATGCCGGTGAAATCACCGGTAAGAAACCATCAACCATACTCGATGTTACTACGAAGCCTTATAGGATAATCAGACCGGGAGCCGGTGATATTCCGTCAAAGTACCTTATCTGACTATTTTACGGCACTCGATATAGTATCTTTTCTCATTTGCCTCGCCCATAGAGAATGTTTTCCTTGGAAAAGTTTTATCTTTGACTATAGTCTGAAAGAAGGAGTGTTTATCGATAGCCGGGAGAAAAATTCCAATGTTTCCTTTCTGCCGTCCCAGTTTTCCGGTTTCTTCCTCGCCGTGAATGTAATCAACTGAAGCATTTTTATCCTCTGTAAGTATTGAATCTATGACTCTCTGTATCGACCCTGCAGTAATTGTAGCAGCGGGAGATTCAATATCAATGGTTCCAAGAACAGATTCGTCACAGTAACCTATTTTCTGGTAAGGTTTCTGATTCTCAAGAGAAGCGGTAACTTCCTGCAAAGACGATTTCTCTCTGATTCTGCAGGAGCTGTATTTTTTTAGCTCATTAAAGAACCTTTCTCTGGAACAGTTAAAAATAACCCTGTGGATCGGTTCAAATACGATCCCTTCATCGTGAATATTTTCTAGTTCAACTAAAGCCCATCTGGCTGGATGATTCATAAGATCAGGATCTGATGAGTTGGTTTCCTTGATCTCTTCCCAAACTGATTTAGCGGTAGCAAGTGAGTGATTTCCGTCACCCATGGCATAAAGCAGGAGATCAGTGGAACCATATTTGTTTTTAAAGGCATCAATATCCGCAAGTTTTTCAAGAGCAGCTGCTATTGAAGCAACTGTTTCAGGATCATCAATTCTGTATCCCTCGATATGCCCGCCGTTTTTCATAAGTTCAAAGTTGTAGATCTCCTGAAGCTCAGATGTTTTTGCAGCCAGGGGTTCGATAACAGTTCTATCCGGATCATCGATAAGAACAAGAATATGAGGCAGCTCCAGTGATGCATCGATCCTGATCCTTTTTCTGGGAGGTATTCTGTCTTCGATTGTTCCTTCGGTTGCCCTGATAAGGCTTTTAGAGTCTTTTGAATAATCATACTTTTCAAGATCAAGAGCAGCCACCAGGCCCCATCTGTAGTCCCCCCCCTTCCCGTTTTGTCTTTTAACGAGATAGAAGGCAGGGGCATATCGTTTAAGGATTTCCTTTTCAAGATAACTTTCCATTGTTTCGTTGATCTTTTTGATCCTGTTTTCGGGATTGTCCTCGCCCAGATAACATTCAGGATATATCAGGTTAAGGGTTGAGGGAGAATCTCCAACTATTTTTTGCACATCTTCCCAATATCCGGTATCTGAAGTGTACTGATCACAGGCAACAACCGCCCAATCTTGCATCTTTCCGTTATCTGCAGGAAGATACACCTCCGGCATTCTGATACCTAACTTATCAAGTCTTTTTTCTAAATTAGTCATAAAATACCCCCTTAAGTGTCGAATAATAGTAGGAAAATAAATAAAATACAAGTATGCATGGTATTTATCTTGATTGTCAGGAAACCCCCTACAAGGCAGAGCTTTTCTTTAGAATTCTGGAAGGGATGAGTTCCGCCGGTTACCGGTATTTATTTTTTAATCCCGGAAGATTTTTCCCCTGGTCAGAGGATTTTCATTTCTCTTCCTTCTATTCTTATCCGGAAGAGTTCATGCAGCGATTCGGAGCGAAAGCTGCCCAAAAGGGGATAGATTTGATCCCTGTTCTTGATGCTGGAAGTGGAAGCGGTTTTATTATAGAAAAATCTTATTACAGGTTCATGGTTCCGGGATATCCTGAAAAGACAGAAATAGATCCGGATACTGCCGGAACCATTCTTTTCTTTGAAAAAATGATGGAAGATCTGTTTTCGGTTATTCCTGCCAGGTACATGCTCATCCGTACCGGTAAGAATCTCTCTTCGGAAAGCAAAGTCGGATTCCTTTCCCGAATGGAAAAATCTGCGGAAGTTCTCGGAAAGAAGATTATTTTCACAGAGGGAGGGGGAGTGTATCTCAAAGATATTCAAGGGGCTGCCGGATCTTTTGGGGAGGGTATGCAAGAACCCGACAAAAGTATCTTGAAGATGGAGAATAGAGAGATCCCCGTCCGAAGGAGATGTGCAGCAGAGCCTTTCATTCCTTTCAGCGGATGGGAATCTCTCTGGAAAAAGGGTGCAGAAAGGGATTACTCAAGGGACAGGGCACTACTGGAAACGTTTATAAACCAAAAAAAGTACTGCTGGGAAATATACAGTACTTTGGAAGCTGAATTTTCACTTATGTTTTACGGCAGTCCAAGAGGGTCTGCAGTGAAATCTTTTGATAAATTCCGGAGTCTTAAAGAATGTTTTTTAAAAACTGCAGATATCAGGAATAGCATTGAATCAGAATTTTCATCAAGTTTCGAAGGTGGATATATTGAAGGCCTGTGTCTTTCAATTATGGAACCCCTGGAGTTCATACTGCATAAAGCAGAGGGGAAAATCAAAATTCTTGAAAGAAGGGGCTTATGACGGGGATAATTTTTACAGGAGGGGAAGGTCCTGAAAAAAGGTTTATTGAAAAAGAGATAAGCCCCGGGGACTTTATAATTGCAGCGGATTCCGGACTCGATAGAGCTCTCTCTTGCGGATATTCCCCGGATCTTGTTGTCGGTGATATGGATTCTGTGAAAAATAAAACTTTTTTGGATGACATTCCTGATGATTGTGTTAAGATATTCCCTGAAGATAAAGATGAAACGGATACCGAAATAGCCTTGAGAATTCTGAAAGAGATGAAAGCCGATAGAGTAATCCTCGCAGGAGGCGGAGGAGGACGAATGGATCATCTTTTGGGCATTGTTTCCATTTTTGACCGTTCGTTTTATCCAGATGTTTGGTATACCGCAAAGGAGAGGATTGTGAGTATAAGCGGCAGGAGGGAGTTCGGTGGCATGCTGGGTGATACTGTCTCGCTTTTTCCTGCCGGAGTGGAAATCTGCAGGATGAAAAGCACCGGTTTGAAGTGGAATCTTGACAAATTGCAATGGGAAAAAGGTGATGCAGGGATCAGTAATATTGTCGTTGAGGATCCTTTCACGATAACCATCTTATCCGGAAGAGTATTACTGATAAGTTTTTTAAAGGAGTTTGGAGGATGATGAAT
>QNBL01000211.1 GCA_003641695.1 Spirochaetota bacterium | reverse complement strand
TAACACCTTTCATCTCTTATCCCCGGGGAGCTTTGACCGGATCCACCGGTTTCCCTTCCTTATAAACAAAGAAATAGGCTTTTGCACTCTTTTCAATAGGATCGATCCCCATTTTACCTATTTTGGTGCCTGGTTTCACTACATCGCCCACTTTTACCAAAGTTTCTTCGTTCCCGCCGTACGCAAATATCAGTTTATCGGGAGTCTCAATCATTATCAAGTTTCCGTATCCCCTGTAAGGAGCAACCCACACGACCCTTCCTGTAGAAACCGATATGATTGTATCCCCTCTCTTGCCGATAATCTCTTCGCCCCTTAGTTTACCGGTTATGGGAATTCGTTTACCTTCATGCGGCCAAAGAATACCATCACCAGGGGCATTTTCCTTTATAGTATCGCTTTTCTGAACAGTTTTCGGTTCAATTGCAGCTTTTTTCTCCAGAGGGATATACAATTTCTCACCTATTTTAAGCAGATGATCAGTATCAATTCCGTTGACAGAACAGAGATCTGAGACTTTCATGTTGTATTTATTTGAAACTCCATAGAGGGTATCCCCTTTTTCTACCACGTAAATGGAAGGAATCCTTATTACCATCCCCACCCTGAGGTTACCCGGGTCCTTAATTTCATTGTATTTGATTATATCTGTTACAGGAATCTTGTATTCCTTAGAAATTTTGTATAGAGTGTCCCCTTTCTTCAGAGTCACCGACACACCTTCACCCAAAAGAGGTAAACACACAGAGAAAATCAGTATAGAAATGAAAAATACTATGGATCTCATCACACTCACTTTATGATCGGATAAAGAGACAATAAACTGAACAAGTCTATTAAACCCTCAGCATGATTTACAGAAAAGGCATATGAAGATAAAAATATCTTCGGGCTGAGAGGATTCGAACCTCCGATCTCGTGATCCCGAACCACGCGCGCTAGCCACTGCGCTACAGCCCGAAAATGAAGGGTTTCTCTATCTACAACGGATATCCCCCCATTTCTTCTCAAACCCTTACGGGTTCAAGAATTCCGGGAGTGACGGGGATCGAACCCGCGATCTCCGGCTTGACAGGCCGGCGCGATAACCAACTTCGCCACACCCCCATTCGACACTACGGAACTATACCGAAAGTACTCTTTTCTGTCAACTCTTAGATTTAATGTCTCCTTATTACTTCCATCGGCTTTAACCTTCCGGCTCTTACTGCCGGAATTACAGCTGCAGCAGTTGAAAGAGATACAGCAGAGACTCCAATAAAGAGTATATCGATAAACCTCACCTTGACAGGGATGTAATCCAGATAGTATGCAGAACTTAAAAGAACAACCTTGGAAAAAGGCTTGTTGACAAAAGGTACAGCAGCAAGATGTATCAAGTACCTTCCGCTGTTTATTATGTACTCAATACCGTGAAAAAGTTCGTTGATATTTACCGCAAACATTAAACCGATGATAATCCCCAAAACGGTTCCGGAAAGACCTATTAAAAAACCTGAATAAACATACGAGGATACTATAACATCTGAATGAATACCGGTACTTTTAAGTATTGCAAGATCCATCTCTTTCTCGATAACCAGCATGGTCAGAGCAGAGGCGATATTTACTGAAGCTACAAGCACTATCAGCAGCATAATAAAAAGTAACATTTTTTTTGTACTTGCAAAACTCTCATACATAGGTTTTTGAAGCTCATACCAGGTGAATACATACCATCTGAAAGGTAGTTTTGCTTTTATCAACCGGGAAATTTTGGGGATATCCCTGTCCGGATTATCAATCTTTACCCCCAGGAACCTGGCGTCAGGACTATTAAAAAGCTTTGAACCTCTTTCGATATTTATATACACACTTATCGAGTCAAGCTCATAGTATCCGGTTGAAAATATCCCTTTTACCGTGAAGTATGACGGTTTAAGAAGCGTTTTCCCGTTCTTTAACTTTTTTGCAGTGAGCAGTTTAAACGTATCACCAATCTTAATCTTTAAAGTCTTTGCCGCTTCACTGCTTACCAGTGCGTAATTCTCTTCAGAGAGGTCAAAAGCACCTGATTCAATTTTCAGGTACTTTCGAATTCCGGGGTCATTCTTCCAGTAGTCGGCTCTGTATCCTTTGAGTGCCACACCGGTTCTTGCGTTTCCGGAATATGCCAACCCAACTCCGGTAACTACGGGAAACACAGTTTTGACTCCTTCTATTGAATTAATAATATCAATAACCCCGGATTCATCTTTCCGAGAAACCCCAACAGGATTTCTGACCTGAATATGATACGTTCCTATTTCAAGATATCTTTGCGTAATACCGCTTATCATCCCGTTGGTTACTTCCAGCACTACAACGAGTGGAATAATTGAAATGGTGATACCGATAACAGCACCTATTACATGTCTCGAGAAACCTCCTGCTCCCTTCCTGCCAAGGAAACGGGTTGCCAGCATAAGAGGCCGTTCAAAAATCATAATTCAAAAAGCTCCCCATGTTCCAGCTGCATTTGTCTGGTTCCTCTTTCAGCCAGATTCAGGTCATGAGTAACAAGCAGCATTGTCTTCTGATGATTTTCAATCAAAGCAAAAAGTATATCCTCAACCATCTTTGAATTTTTTTCATCAAGATTACCGGTCGGCTCATCTGCAAGAATCAGATCCGGATCGTTGATCAATGCCCTCGCTACTGCTACCCGCTGTCTTTCTCCTCCTGACATCTGCAGCGGGTAATGGTCAAGCCTTTCTTCAAGACCAACCTCTTTCAAAAGTTCAAAAGCTCTCTCTTCTGCAAAGCCCCTTTTCTGACCGCTCATATAACCGGGCAGCATTACATTTTCCAAAGCAGTGAAATCATTGAGAAGATAGTGGAACTGGAATATCAATCCAACGTAAAAACTTCTGTAGGTGGTAAGTTCAACCTCATTCATGGAATCTACCCTTTGACCGTTGACCTCTATACTACCCGCTGTGGGAAAATCCAGTCCCGAAATAAGGTTTAACAAGGTGCTTTTACCACTCCCGCTGTGACCGGTAATAGTCAAAGAACAGTTTTTAGCTATGGAAACATTAATATCGTTTAGAACCGAAAGATCTTCAGCCCCTGTTCTGTACACTTTATGCAGTCCGGCAATTTCAATAATCTTACTCATAATGCAGGATCTCCGAAGGAGTAAATTCTGTAACCTTTCCCGCAGCAGA
Organism: Spirochaetota bacterium; assembly: GCA_003641695.1. GTDB lineage: Bacteria > Spirochaetota > Spirochaetia > B11-G9 > B11-G9 > B11-G9. The sequence goes on along the minus strand of QNBL01000211.1, from coordinate 1,892 downwards.
ATATGCTGCACAAACAGAAGCAGTAAAAGCAAAAAAGAAGATAAGTAAAACTTCATGAAAAAGAATCTTTACGGGAACCTTGTTCAAATAAAAATAGGATGGAGAAAAAACAGAAAAACCATAGGAAGGTATATTCACAAATGGAGAGAGAATCCTGCCAATTAATCGTGACAAGGTGTCTGCAGCCCAACCGGCAAATGCAAATATATTATTTATGTTTACTGAGATAAAAAGTCCTGAAATAACCCCGATCAGCCCTCCTGAAAACCCAATCAATAATCCCTCCGTTACAAATATTGTTTTAACAGCACCGGGGCTTGCTCCGACAGAACGGAGAAGGGCAATATCCTGACGGCGCTTGTATACTGACCTGTCCAGTGAATGTTTTATATTTACCCCCACTACAAGAAATATTAATCCTACAATAAGCATCATGGAAATCTTCTCCATTCTAAGGGCTCCGAAAAAAGAACGGTTGTATTCTCTCCAGGATACGGGGCAGTTTCCAGCTCCTATTATTGATGAAATATCCCTGATGGTCTCTGCATCTTTATACCGGTCCTTTAGTTTTATGCCGTATGTGAGTGTTTCCTTCCCTGAAGTAAGTCCCTTCGATGATTGAAACGAAGTAAAGCCCATGGTACTGTCATACTCATAGTATCCGCTCTTGAAAATACCTTCTACGGTAAACTGGATATCAACCGGAGCAAGAGAGCGAAAGGAATCACCCGCCATAGAAGCAAGCGAAACAGTATCACCGACATCTGCACCAAGACTTGCAGCAAGCTCTGATCCGATAACTATTGTATTCACTTTTTTTAGATTAAACTCCCCTCTTGTAACATTTAGATACCTGAGGAGATCGGGATCCTGTGTCTCCGTATTGACCGGTACTGAACGAATCTTGCAGGCTTTGAAGTCAGAATAGCTACCTTTTACAAGAGTCTGCAGATCAATAAAGGGGAGAATGCTTTTGACGTTTTCTATACTTTTAATGTTTTCGATCAGAGTATTGTCAACTTCCATTTCTCCGCTCCGAATCCTGATATGATAAGAATTTATTTCAAGGATATCATCTATAAAGCCAATCTGGAAACCATTCATGATACTGATTATGGTTATCATCGCCAACACACCTACAGATATTCCAACGGCTGAAAAGAATGCAGTTGAAATACTTCTATCTCTTTTTCCTGCCTTAAAGTACCTGAGAGCAACAAATATAATCCATTCGATTTTATTCTTCTTCAACAACTACATCATCCTTTACCATGACACGCTTGAGCGGAAGTCCATTCCTGAATATCGTTTCTTCACTCTTGCCGTCTTTTAAATACTGTATCTTTTTATATATCTGATTGTTTTTGTATATATCTTCACTTTGAAGCTTACTTTCACTGCTGTAGTAATACAAATGTTTTTCTCTGTATCCAGGCTCCTTTATCAGCTTTTCTGAAAGAAGCTCTGAATCGTTGTAGCGATACTGAACAATTCTTATTTTACCCGGAGCAGTGAACTCCTCTTCAATTAATTTACCGGCACTGGTATATTTCCGGATTACTTTTTCTTCCGATTCTGCACTGTAATCCACTTGATATTTTCCGTCCGGTCCACCGCCGAAGTTTGATGAGGAAACAAGTTTTTTATTCTGGTAGTTTTCAATACTCTGAAGGTTATTGTTGTTATAGAAAAAAAGAGAGGTTTTCTCAGAGCCTGTACTCCAGTGTTCAGCAATTCCCTCTCCGTTGTAGCCGTAACCTGCAGTTTCCATACGGCCGTCAGGGAATACTCTGTTCATCTGATACAGAGCTCCTGTACCGCTTACCAGATACTCATCGGTGAAAATCAGTGTATCATTTTTATAGTGCTTCACCTTTCTAAGGGTTTCAGCC
>QNBL01000210.1 GCA_003641695.1 Spirochaetota bacterium | reverse complement strand
GTTCCGTATGTTTTCTATCGTACGGTCAACAACAGCCTGCCGGGCTTCCTTTGCTGCGAATCCGATATGGGGCGTCATGAGCAGATGATCCTTATGCTTCACCCTGAGGAGCGGGCTGTCCGGCAGAAGGGGTTCCGATGAAAAAACATCCAGCCCTGCAAATATCCCATGATTATCTATTGCATCGACGAGAGCATTTTCATCCAGTATCCCCCCCCGGCCAAGATTAAGGATGATTGCCCCCTGCTGCAGGAGTAACAACTGCTGAGCAGTGATTAAATTATAGGTTGAATCCGTAAGTGGTGCATGAATTGAAACTATCCTCGAGCTCTTAAAAAGCTCTTCCAGAGATAAACCTTCATAACCCGAAACGGATTTTCCACCTTCACGTTTATAGTATACAACGTCACAGCCGAAGGCGGCAGCAAGTTCTGCGACACGCCTGCCGATATTTCCCATTCCTATAATTCCCCAACGGCTCCCTGAAAGCTGAAAAAAAACACGTGAAAGATTCGTCGGATTTCCGCTTCTGCTCCACTCGCCGGTTTTAATATAGTGATCATAATAGGAAGTTTGCTCAAGAAGCTGAAACAACATGGCGAAGGTATGTTGCGCAACACTATCCGTGGCATAGGCGGGAACATTTCTTATTGCAATACCTTTTTTCCTGCAATAATCCAGGTCAACATTATCCATTCCGGTAGCAGCTATGGCTATGAGTTTTAGATGTTCAGCATTATCCAGTTGTTCATTGGAAAGGGGAACATTATTAATAACCACGATATCTGCCTTTTCAATCCGTTCCCCTGCTTCCCCTGGAGTAGTCTGGGGATAGTACTGAACATCCCCGAGGTCTTCAAACCCTGAAAGATCAATATCTTCTCCGTATGATTCCGCATCCAGCAGTGTAATAATCATTCCATATCCTCCTCTGTGTCTGAATACAAAAAATTGAAGAAATCCGGAAAGGTTACCCCGACAGCGCTGTCATCATCTATGACTGTTTCTCCCTCTGCCCGCAGAGCAGCTATTGCAAGAGCCATGATTACCCGATGATCCTTATGCCCGCTGACCGGTGCGCCTTTCAAAAAAGTTCCGTTGATGCTCTTCCGTCCCCGGATAACGAGCCCGTCGGGAAGTTCTTCGATATCCGCTCCCATTTTTGACAACTCCCGGGTCATGACTGCAATTCTGTCCGTTTCCTTAAGCCGTGCCTGAGGAACATTTATCAGCCGTGTCTCCCCTTCTGCAAAACAGGCAGTAACTGCCATGGCAGGCAGTGCATCCGGAGTATCATTCAGATCAAAGGTATGCCCCTTCAAGGGCCTGCCTTCTATTTTTACAAAATCATTTCCCCTTTCAACTGCGCATCCCATCTGCTCAAGCATAGGGACAACAGCCTTGTCCCCCTGGGAGTCACCCATATCCAGTCCCCGAAGAATTACCGTACTGCGGGTAATAGCTGCTGCACAGAGAAAAAACGCCGCCGAAGAAGAATCACCTGGAATCTGCTTTTTAAAAGAGCGGTACATCTGCTTTCCGGGGATGATAAATTGTTTAAAATCATTGTTTTTATATTCTATTTCCTGCTCATCCAGCCAGCGGAGGGTCATTTCAACGTACGGCTGCTCCCTGAGAAGAGGCACTTCAATTACGGTTTCTCCCGGAGAGAGCGGCGCACAGAGTAAAAGGCTTGAAAGGTACTGGCTTGAGGGACATTCAATTGAGGTTGTTCCACCGGTTAAATGCCCCTGAATGGTAAAAGGGGGGTACCCTTCTTTCATCTTGTAAAAAACAGAAACTCCAAGATCCGACAAGCTTTTCAGCAAATTCCCCGCCGGCCGGGACCGTATCTGATCATCTCCGGTAAAGGTTACCGCTCTGTCAGACAGTGCAGCAAGCCCCGCTGCCAGATAAAGGGTTGTTCCGGAATTGCCGGTATCGACAACCACATCCTCTTCCGCATTCCCGGAATTTAAAAAGAACTTCCCGGCAGTCCCTTTTACAATCCAGCGGGATTCTTCTGTTGTTACTTCGGCTCCCATCTGCCGGACAGCCGAAATACAGGATTTTGAATCTTCTGAAACGAGGGGATTCAGGATCTCGCTCACTCCTTCCGCAGCAGCTGCAATCAACAGGGCACGGATGGTGTGTGATTTTGAAGCAGGAACAGTTACCTCTTTCGGCACTCTGCCCCCGGATTTTATGGTTCTTCTCATAAAGACAATTGTAGATTCACAACGGGGAATGTGTCAAATGGTTAACCCGGCTCATTTTCTTGCAATAACTATTTCCGGTTCCTTAAATTCAAGTTCAACCGGGGATACTCCCTTAAAAGCACTCTCCCCCGTAAGCTTTGCTGCAACAGCATCGTACACTTCCGGTGTGGATGAGTAGGCATTGATTACTGTTTTTACCATTGAAAGATCATATCCGTGATACGGATTTGCCAGGGAAACAAGAATAGTGGGAACTTCACCGGCAAACCAGAGGGTATCAAACCCCATGGCTTTATACTGAAGCTGAAGACTGGTCTGATTTGACATAACCTCCCATTTTGCAAGAAAAATAATTGCATCAAATTGAGAAGTCCATTCATCAAGAGGTTTATCCACAGCAGCACGAACACTCAGGATATCTTTAAAACTACAGTAAGATGCCTCAAATCCCCGGACATTCAGCCTGCCCATCAGCTCTTCGTAAGGCCGGGGGGATTTCTTCCGTTTGAAAAACAGAGACAACAGTGTTTTCATAAGAAAACCTTTTATCCCGGGAATGGTTCTATACAGCAGATCATTCGGGGGTCTGTTCCCATTGTACATGATCCCGATCCGCCGGTGTTCAGCCAAATTAAGAGACCAAAACTTATCAGGAACCAGCTCATGTAAAGACTTGTTGTTCAGTTTTAAGGATGCCTTGAGTGCCAGGATTCTGGTGAGAGCCTCATCAAGACGGTCTTTGGTAATAACCCCGTTTTTATACCCTCCCATCATACTGTTGTAGTCATCATCCGGATGCCTGGTAAAAAGAAACATATCGCATCCTGCAGCTATAGCCCCGGGATTGAGGTATCCCTCTGAAGAACCCTCTTTCACATCTTTTCCCCGATACTCATACAGTTCTTTTTATCTTCAATCCATTTTATTTGCTCGTCATCAAGAAAAAAAGGATTCCCCTTCAGATCTATGCTGTTCAAGCCGGCCCCCTGCCCAGTACCCTGGTATAAGTAGTTATAATCTTTGAGCAGCTCTCGCTTTTTAAAGTCTTTGCCATTCTATGCGCTCCGGGAAGCTCATTTTCCCCAACGCCTATTGCAACCATCCCGGCAGCGAGGGCAGCCTCTATACCTGCAGCTGCATCTTCATAAACGACACAGTCCCCTGGATTCGTTTTCAGCTGCTGAGCACACTTTATAAACACCTCCGGATCCGGTTTGCTTTTACGTATTGAGTTCCCGTCCACTACTGTATCAAAGGATTTATCCAGCCCAATTCTCTTTAATATCAAAGGAGTATTTTTACTCGAAGATCCGACAGCCGTCAGTAGATTGTTCTTGTTAATATCCTCCAGCAATGTAATTACTCCCGGCAGAATATCTGCTTCAGTAAGGTCCTGAAGCTTATCCCTGTAGATCCGATTCTTTTTTTCCAGCATTGCGTTAAACTCCGGTGCTTCGATAATCCGATTATTTTTCTCAAGAATTATTTTTAAGGACTCACTGCGGCTTACCCCCCTGAGCAGCTGATTCACTTCCTCGTTGAACTCCAGACCATTATCGTCGGACAATTTTTTCCATGCTTCATAATGGAATCGGTCTGTCGAGACTATTACTCCGTCAAGATCAAAAATAATTAATGCAAGCATTTCTTTTCTCCACCAGGTTATTCATTATTCCAGCAAATTCTTATACCAAAGCAGGAAATTATCATACCCCTCCGGAACGGTACCGGCACAGGGGGAATTAAAATTCAGGAATCTTAAAAAGGATACAATTTTTCTGTATCTCAAACGGCTGATATAATCAAAAAATGAGACTGATGACCAGTCATCCCGTATTCCTGCAAGTGTTTTTTCAAGGAGTTCTTTCTGAGTGTAGGGGGAGAGCCTCTCTATCCCCGATTTTTCAGCCAGCTTCTCCAGAAGGCACAGTGAGGTACTGCCCGCACTGCTGCTGAAATCGGAAAACAGGATCAACTTAAACAGGGGCAGGACCAGGTCATTATACCGGTCTTTTACTCTTTTATATTTTTTCTCTTTAATTCCAAGTATGGCGAGCGCTTTATTCTGCTTCTCCTCATCCATGCAATCAAACATATTTCTGATCACATCTTTCAAACCGTAGATATAGTATTCTTTTCCACCAAGCTGCTTATAGATCCGCATGGTATCGAGGTATCCCTCAAGAAGATACTTTCTCGAAGTCTCCGGTTCAAATGTGAGAAATGATCCAAACTGCTTTTCCGGTTTTATGTACGTATATTTTATGGACTTATCATTGGTAAGTTTAAAGTGATTGATAATATCAACAGGCGTTGTTATCCCTATATCCACAACAATAATATCCTTGAAGCCCCTTTTTACTGCCATTTCCACCGGAACATTGCTGTAGACACCTCCATCGATAAATATTTCTCCCCCTATCACCTGCCGTTGAAACAGGGGGAAATTTGCACTGGCAAGTATGTAATCAATAAGCTTCCCTTGCGGAATTTGTTCGATATAGTGCATTCCCGGCTTGAAATCGGAAAGCGAAAACATCACCAGCCCGTAATCTATATTAGATTTACGCACCTCATCTTCCATTATTATCCCTGAAAGCAGGTTTTTCAACGGAGTAACATCGAACCCCTTATCCTCCCGGAAATCCCTTATAACTTTCATGTATTCATTAAAGGACAGGTCTTTTAATTCTCCTTTCAATACTTCTTCTGTCGAAGGAGATATATTCATAACGGTAAGGTAGGATATTTTGAACCACAGATCCCTCACCTTTTTATAATCATTCATTATGATTCCGGGACCGTTTATGGAGCCGACTGAGGTACCGTAAACCCCGCTAATTTTAATATTGAGGTCCGTCAAT
>QNBL01000209.1 GCA_003641695.1 Spirochaetota bacterium | reverse complement strand
TTGAATATTCAGGGAATCAGGATTGAATTCACTGAAATGTACCCTTGGAGGAAAATCTTCAGGCATACCTTCGTGATTTTCCAGAATCCCTCTGATTATTGCCAGTGCCCGGTCAACTTTTTCAACAGGTGTATCATAGGTAATCCTAATATCGGTTAATCTCCTGATATAAGGCCTCCGGCCAATATTTTCTATGGAGGTGAGTGCCATCTTGTCATTCGGAATCACAACTTGATGACCGGTTAACGTACGGATCCGGGTACTGCGAAACCCGATCCCTTCAACAACCCCATCATAACCTTCAGCAACCACCCTTTCCCCTATTTTAAAGGGTTTATCCGATATAATCATGATACTTCCGAAGAAATTTTTAAGAGTATCCTGAGCTGCCAGGGCTACAGCCAGCCCCCCAATCCCCAGTCCTGCAAGAAGTGTTGTAAGGGGCTGTCCGGTAAAAATCCTGATTACAGCAAAAACAGCTGCTGTAATTATGAAAATACGTAAGATCATCCTCAACATTTCTACAAGTGTCTTATCAAGACTGTTTGTTTCTTCATCAGAATAACTGCTTATTTTTGATCCTAGAATTTCAGAAGCACGGTAGATAAACATAAAAAGGGATAAAACCAGTAAAAAATTAATAACCTTATTTAATAGATCTAGAGCTCCCGGAGCATTTGGAACCAGTGTTTTCATCCAAACCACAGCAAAAGCCAGTATTAAAATCCGAATAGGCATGGAAAGAGACTCCATAATGATCTTAACACTAGATCTCCCTTTTTTATGTTTGTACAGCCCTTCTGCTGCTGTGAAGAACTGATGGGCTACCAGAAATAAAAATCCAAGGAGGAGTACCCCATTTACAATTATTACTACTGTCACAATTCCTGATGCCCTAACTTTTGCTGGAAAAAGATTAAGAACATTCCAAAGCAGTATGGACAGGATAATGAGAGAAAATGTTGTTTTAAGACCCCTTCTCGAAACCACTAAAAGCTTCTGTTTTGATGAATCCATGGGGAAATCGCTAAATTTTTTCTTTTCCAGAACAGAAAGTGCTTTAAATAACGTAAAAAGAATCCCTGAATACAGGAGCAACAGGGAGGGAGCATGGAAAAGTAGATTCCACGGATACTGAGGGACAGTAGAGGATTGAATCATCTTGCTGAAACTATAAAGAAGCAGAAACCTAAGGAATACTCTAATAATTTTTAAAGTCCAGGGAGGAATGATTGCTTTTCTTTTGTTTTTTATGTGTTTTGGATTATGAAAAAGAGCAACACTGAAACTAACCTCAATGAGCAATATAAAGAAAGCAAGCCCTCCTCCGGCAATGAGAAGGTTTATCGGTTTCCAGTCAGAGTAGAAACGAAGTATGTTGTGAAATAGATCTGTTATCATTCTTCAATATTTACGTATGGACATGGGATTGTCAATGTTACAGAAAGAAAACTCCGTGTTAATTAAATTTTCCTTGCTGCCTTACTTTAAAATGAGTATCCTTTATATACATCAATATCAAGGAGAAAATTTTGACCAGAAAAACATACAAATGGCTTATTCCTGTTATAATTTTGGTAATTCTCATATTCAGCATCTACGCTTCCTTTAAAAACAGCTATAATACCATGGTAAAGTATGATGAGTCCGTTAAAGCAGCTTGGGGGCAGGTGGAAAATGTCTATCAGCGGCGGTACGATTTAATTCCCAATCTGGTAGAAACTGTCAAGGGATATGCTGCCCATGAGAGTGAAACGTTCATTTCTGTTACCGAGGCACGGTCCAAAGCCGGAGGTGTTATGAAAATATCTGATGATGTTTTAAAGGACCCTGAAGCATTTAAAAGATTCCAGCAGGCTCAGAGTGAACTTTCTGGAGCGCTTCAGAGACTGATGGTCATCTCTGAGAACTATCCGGAGCTTAAGGCAAACCAGAATTTTCTCGCACTTCAGGATCAGTTGGAGGGTACGGAAAACAGGATTGCCGTTGAACGTAAACGTTTTAACGAAACTGTCCAGAGATACAATACCTATATAAAACAATTTCCCCGGGTAATTATAGCTAATATGAGCGGGTTTACTCCGTCACAATATTTTAAATCTACTGAAGGAGCAGAAAAAGCTCCCGCAGTCACGTTTTAGGTGGTAAAGGAATGAAAAGATTCTCACTGAGCCAGGAAGATAGAGAAGCAATAAGAGATGCAACTGCAGAAGTAGAAAAAACAACTGCCGGAGAAATAGCTACAGCAATAGTAAAGGAGAGTGCTGATTATGCATTCTATGAGCTTCGTGCCGCTTTGATTGGAGGATTTCTAAGTTTTCTTGCTATGCTGTATTTTTATGACTCCATCTCAATATGGCTTGATGAATTATTTTGGGACTTTACTCCTGTGTATTCAGCTTCTTTTATGGGAATAGTTGTCATTGTTGTCACCGGACTCCTTTACATCCTTTCCAATATTCCCGGAGCAGACAGATTCCTTGTCCCCGGGAAAATTATCAGCCAACAAGTGAGGCAAAGAGCCCTTAGATATTTTATAGAAGCAGGGATTACCGATACAAAAGAGAGAACTGGAATATTAATATTTATTTCATATCGGGAGAAGCGAATTGAACTAATCGCTGATTCCGGGATCAACAAACTTATACCAAAAGAAAAATGGAATACTATAGTTGATTCAATTATTAAGGATATCCGGGAGAAAAGAACCGCTGAAGGGCTTGTAAAAGCAATTAACGAGTGCGGAAAACTATTGACTGAGCATTTTCCCATTCAAAGTGATGACACCAATGAGCTTTCAAATGATATTAATATTCTGGAGGATTAAATGAAGAGGATTACATACATAACCTTTGTATTCTTTCTCGTTACGGAAGCAGCTCTATCGGCGCTTACGGTACCACAACTTAAAGGATACGTAAACGACTATGCAGGGCTTCTTTCTCCCTCTGAAGAACAGCAGATATCCCAGCTGTTTTCAAATATCAATCAAAAAACTTCAGATCAAGGAGCCTTGTTGATTATACCGGCATTAAATGGGGAATCTATCGAATCCTTTTCAATGAAAGTTGCAGAAAAATGGAAGCTGGGAACTGCCGGTAAGGACAATGGTTTTCTGATTCTTCTCGCCATGAAAGAAAAAAAAGTCCGTATCGAAGTGGGATATGGGTTAGAAGAGCTGATGACTGATGCAAAAAGCGGTTATATAATTCGGGAGATAATTATTCCGGAGTTTAAAAAGGGTAATTTTGCAAATGGTCTTTACAATGGAGTTGCTGCTGTAGGTACGGTTTTAGGGGCATCAACTGGTTTTACTGAAGAAGTTACTTCTCCAGTTAGCAAAAAGGATAATACTTCTTCTGTTATCCCTTTTAACTTCATTGTCTTTATTTTCTTTATCCTGATGTCGTCTCTGGCGAGAAGGGGCAGACGCCGGGGTGGATTCCTTCATGCTTTCTTCCTTGGATCCATGCTGGGATCTGCGTCAAGAAGAAACAGCAGCTTTGGTGGAAGCTCCTTTGGAGGAGGTGGCTTCAGCGGTGGTGGCTTCTCCGGCGGCGGTGGTGGCTTCGGAGGCGGCGGAGCCTCAGGCGGCTGGTAATAAGTGATGTTATCATTGAGGTTCGTTTAACTGAACATGGTAAAACAGCCACTGACCTCATTAGTCAACTGCTGTTGTTCGGATTATTTACGTGCTTTGTGTCCTTGATAGTTAAAGCTCTTCAGCTCTGAAATTGCAGCATTCAGACTGTTGATATTTCTATTCCCGATGCATCCTGCCATACATCTGTACGCCAAACACTGTAATCCAATTCGTATTTATAGCTTGAATAACACTCCAATCCGATATCCAAACGTATTTTGCCTATTTCCCGGGAAAAATCCAAATCTTTCCCATGGGGAGCAAAGTAGCTAAAACTATACTCTTTATCCTGATACCGTAAAGTTACCTCAGCACTTCCCCCATGTCTCGGGGAATCAGTTTCCCTGAACTGAATGGAAAGATCAATTTTGATCTTGTTTCCTTCTCTATCAGTAAATTCGATCGGTGTATCTATCGCTTTTTGCTCTTCACTGCCAAGATTAACCTTCAACGACTTCCTGATAAGCTGCTTAATATCATAGGTCCTGTTGGGCAAAATCAGTAAACCCGTCTTTTTAATAAATACAGGATTTAAAGTATTCTCAGTCAGTGCGTTGACTTTTGTCGCTTAATACTTATAGGATCAACCATAATAAAACCGGGAACAGTGCTGTTTCATATTAAGCCGGCATAGACTCACGTGCGGTTTACGTATTACTGCGAAGGATTACTAATGAAAAAAAGAGCTTTAGCTACAATTCTGATTTTTAGTGTAACCTCCCTGGTTGGTGCGGTGAGTCTACCTACTATTAAAATAAAATATTATGGTGAAATCGGCTGCAGCCACTGTGACCTGTTTGAAAAATCCATTCTTCCTGAAATAGAACAAAAAACAGGGGCTACTATTGAACTACAGGCTTTCGATATTCTGGATCCCCGTATTTATAAAGAATGCAAAACCGCGTTGAATGAAATGGGGTTGGAATTTACAATCTTCCCCGTACTTTTTGTCGGGAACAATGCTTATCCGGGGATTTCTGCTTTGGAAGCAGGCCTTGTGGATGAAATTAACTACGTTAAGAAAAAAGTAATATTCGCTTTGCAATAAAAATTATAGTCAGTGTAGTCGCCCTTGTTTTCCTTTTTATCAGTCTCGGGGATTTTTACCTCGCATACAAAGGCCGTTTTAGTGAAATTACACTTCAACTGTCTCTGCCAATGAAAAAAAGACTTCACAAGGTTGTCAGAAAAAATAACGGGAAGATTTTTTTTCTTGGCGGGGTAGTTATTACCGGTTTTACGGTTTCGATTATTGAACTTGCATGTACGGGGCAGGTTTACCTTCCAACAATTGCTTATATGATTCAAACTGATAATTCATTACTCGGCTTACGGAGCCTGCTTATTTATAATCTGAGTTTTATCATTCCCATGGTAGTTGTTTTTTCTTTAGTTTTTGCGGGACTGGAGTTTACTGCTATTTCCGGGGTTTTTAAAGGG
>QNBL01000208.1 GCA_003641695.1 Spirochaetota bacterium | reverse complement strand
TTTCCCCCACTCCTGAATCACCAGTAAAAAAATTTGTGTATTGCTAGATAAACTTTGTTCAAAGGAGAGAAACATGAACAGCTTGAATTCTATTCTGGTAGAGGGGAATCTGACGAGGGATCCGGAGATTAAAAAGACACCCAAGGGAACGAGTGTATGCTCCTTTTCGGTTGCTTCAAACAGGTTCTACCGGCAGGATGAAGAGACCAAAAAAGAGGTCTCGTTCTTTAATGTGGAAACCTGGGCGGGACTTGCCGATGTCTGCATGGAGCACCTGAATAAAGGGCGCGGTGTCAGGGTAGTCGGCAGGTTAAAACAGGACCGCTGGGTGGATGCGGACGGAGGCAATCACGACAAGATCAAAATTATTGCGGAACATGTCGAGTTCAAACCGGTTTTCAGCAAGCCTCCCGGCGAATCTTCGGATGAAAGTGTGGAAAATGCGGGAAAAGGGGAAGAGAGTCTTCTAAAGGCGGTCTGACCATCCTGTTAGCTGCCGGGGGAGTTCTCTTCCGGCAGCAATTATGGAGGATATTATGACGGAATACAGGATTATAAAGTTCAAGAAACTGGGCAGGATGTGTTATCTCGCTAAAGAGAAGAACAGATATAAAATCGATAATATCAGCATCCACCCTGACTGCAAAGATGCACAGCTGGAACTGGATTTTACCGGCAGCGGCGCAGAATTTACGTACATCTGTCCGAAGCAAGCCTGCTGCACCGATCAGCACAGCTGGTTTGATGAGGCTGCATAACGGCTTGGTTTGATAGAGGGTGACTTTTATGAAAAATAGTTGTATATTGAGGTAGTATATGGGGGCATTGATGCTGACGGAAGAAGACCTTGAAAAGATAGGCAGATATGTTAAAAAGAATATCGGCAGCTGGATAGAGGAAGACACGGGGCTCCCGTCCGCTGCGGCAATACATTTATCCGAGAAAATGGTAAGGCTTGAAGAGGCGATAAAGAACCAGGGCGACTTGATGGAAAAGATGATCCACCAGCTGGATAAGCGGTTTGAACAGGTCGATAAACGGTTTGAGCAGGTGGATAAGCGGTTTGAACAGGTCGATAAACGGTTTGAGCAGGTGGATAAGCGGTTTGAAGATATGCAGAAATATATGGATAAGCGTTTTGAGGACATGCAGCACTACATGGATAAGCGGTTTAATCAGCTGCAGTGGAGCATGGGGCTTGGATTTACGATAATTGCCGGATTGATGGGGATCTTTAACTTTTTTTAGAAATTTTCTCATGTTTACAGCGGTGATTTATTCCGGATGTTCCCTGAATTAAGAATCCCCTTGTTTTATGAGGGAATTTGTGTCATCATGCAGTACGTATGGCAAAAAGAAAAAAGTTAAGTCAAGTTGAAATTGAAGCTGCAATCAACGGTATTCGAAAGAAATACAACGACTATATGGTGGAATTCATTAAAACCTCAAAGGCAAGAAACCTCTTCGAGGACCGGTATATCGATGCACTCAGAGCCCGTATAGACCTTGACCGCTTTATCTGCGACGAGATGCTGCTGGTTGAACAGCTTATAGCTGATGAGAAAGAGAAGCGGCAGAGAGAGGCGGACAAGCGGGATACCAGGCATAAAAAAAACCAAAAAAGTAAAAGCAGTCAGGAGTCGGTTGTAGATAAGATCTATAATGCAAACAGGGAAAGGATTAGAAAGTACGTTGCTGTCGGACTCGAAGACGACGATGTCTACGAGATAGATAAGCTTTTTGGTGCTGTCAAGGAACTTGAAAAAAACTACTGGAGCGGCATGGAGGGAGTCTTCCGCAAGCTGTATACCTCCAGATATTCAGGTCCCAGAAGAGATCTGGAGCACAGGCTTTTTGAACTGACGATGGAGGGATCGGAGGGGTATCCTCCTGCTCTTTTAAAACTGCGTACCATTCTGGATAGATACCCGAGGGAGTACAGTGCTCTGCAGCGGGAATCGCAGCGGTGTATGATGGATATAGCATTCCTGCTTCATTCATTGCATGAAGAACTGAACAAGATAAAAGATGACGAAAACCTTAATCATGCAGAACGGCAGACTGTAGAAATTTCTCTCAATTTTGTACATACTGTAATAGAAGATTTTAGATTGACCGATATAAATTCTTCCAAGATAAAAGGAGTGAAGAAATGAGTGCTGAAATTATCGTTGATGCATCCAATTTTGACCAGGAAGTTATCAATTCCGACATCCCGGTAATAGTTGATTTCTGGGCGGAGTGGTGTGTGCCCTGTAAGATGATCGGGCCTATCCTTGAGGAAGTTGCAGATGACTATGCGGGACGGTTGAAAGTTGCGAAGCTGAATGTAGATGAAGCCGGTGAGATCGCTGCCCGGTTCAACATTATAAGTATTCCCACGCTTATGGTTTTTAAGGATGGAGAAGCTGCTGCACAGCAGGTAGGTGCGGTCTCCAGAGATGTTATTGAGGGGTTATTCAAGGATTTGATTTAACCTAAGGCGTGTATACAGAATCCGAGTTTACCGTGCCGAAGGTGGAGGTACTGGTGGGAACAATATGCCAGTCCTCTTTACAGTTGCTGTCTGCAGACAGTGAATCTCTGCACATCGATCTGGTTGCCGTTGAGTCTTCCGGGTTAATCGCATCTTCCGGAGCAGCCAGTTCTCCCTGTGATGTCCATCCCCCGCATTCAATGAGCCTGTCTGCCCGTTCCATTACCTTCGTACTTCCAAAACCACGGTAGTTCTCGTCTGAATCCGACGTTCTGTTGCTGTAAAGCAGCCCGTCGATAAGAGTTCCGTATAGAGCAGTAAAAAGCATTATCGTTCCATTATTCCCTGACAAACCGGTTCCCTCATCGACCCACAGATCCCAGGCTCCATCAGCGGGTTTTATCCCGCCGGACTCATTCCAGTTCTCTGTTTCGTCAATCTCCATTGGATCTCCGGTACTCTTGAAATGGATAACAAGAAAATCACCCGATGTAACCTCTACAGCCGGGAATACTTTTCTTTGTTCCCAGGATAGATCACTCCCTTCGTACAGAACAGCTCCGGCAGTATTCCCGTCTGACAGAACGGCAATCTCTACCCTGTCAGGGTTCGTTGATGACCCCTGAGTGGTGAATTCGTTGATGATCATATCCGGCAGATTCGGATTATAACCATAGAAGCTGCTTATGAGGGTAAGAGAGTTCCCGTTGCTGTCTGTTACCGTCATCTTTAATTTGTACAGTTTACCGGGAATAAGGGAGTCGGAGAACTGAATGAGTGCGGTTTCTTTTTTGGATTCCGCATTATAGGAAGGCGGTTCGGGTAGTATGAAGAGGCTGTCTTTCTGAATGGTTACGGCCTCCGAAAACAGAATCTCAATGGAATTGTTCTTCTTTACCTTGACCCCCTGGAATACCGGGGGCTGAATATCCCGTTCCAGGAGCCGCCGGTAATCAATTATGGGGGAACAAGAGGATACTATCAGTATTAATCCCATGGTAATTAAAAATATACGGTTCATAGTATTTCTCCTTACTCTTTTATAGACGGGTTTTTCTTGCACATTGATTCATAATTTGGTAGAAAAAGGGAAAGAAAAGGGATATGTTGGTAGGTAGATTAACATCGAAGGATAGTGTATGTGTGGAATAGTTGGTTACTGCGGGGTTGCTCCTGCTTCTAAAATTCTGCTTGAAGGATTGAAAAGACTTGAATACCGCGGTTATGATTCCGCCGGGATCTGTGTAGAAGAAGACAGTGATTTAAGGGTCATTAAGCGAAAGGGTAAGATAAGGGATCTCAAGGAAATTGTTCCTGATGACCTCCCGGGTACTGTCGGTATCGGACATACCAGATGGGCCACCCATGGTGAAGTAAATGACAGGAATGCCCATCCCCATATGGATGATACCGGAAAAGTGGTTCTGGTTCATAACGGAATAATTGAAAACTACCAGGGAATTAAGAAACGGCTTCTTGACGAGGGGCATACGTTTCAGTCGGATACAGATTCAGAGATTATTGCACATCTCATCGCATCTCTCTATCAGGGTGATCTTGAGGAAGCGGTACGGCAGACTGCATTCCTTCTCAAGGGAACCTACGGAATTGCGGTTATGCATAAGGACGAACCCGGGACAATAGTCGGGATACGGAACGGTTCTCCCCTTGTACTGGGGATTGGTGAACACGAGATGTTCCTTGCTTCCGATGTTACTGCAATCCTCTCGCACACCAAGCAGGTTATCTATCTGGAGGACAAGGAAATAGTCAAGGTTACGGCGGACAGCTATAAAACCTCCGATTTTAACAGCAATGAAATCAGGAAAACGATTGAGAATATCGGCTGGGAGCTGGAGCAGATAGAGAAAGGCGGCTTTGAATCCTTTATGGAAAAGGAGATCTACGAACAGCCTGAGTCAATCCTCAGAGCCATTCAGGGAAGAATAGACCGGGATGGAGCCACTGCTCACCTCGGCGGCCTCAACATGACTCCCCGGCAGCTTCTGAATATAAAAAGAATAAACATTGTTGCAGCAGGAACTTCTTACTACGCCGGTATGGTGGGGGCTTTTCTCCTGGAAAGTATAGCGAGGATCCCGGCAACTACCGAACTTGCATCGGAGGTCCGGTATAAAAATCCTGTTGTGGAACCGGATACTCTCTACTTTGCAGTTTCACAGTCAGGAGAAACTGCAGACACGCTCTATGCCATGCGGGAACTGCAGAGGAAGGGAGCCAGGGTTCTCGGAATATGCAACGTAGTGGGATCGACCATTGCCCGGGAGTCTGACGGCGGTGTGTACATTCATTCGGGGCCGGAAATTGCAGTTGCTTCAACCAAGGCTTTTACCTCACAGATATCGGTATTTTACCTTCTAACCTTTCTCCTGGCACGAATGAGGCACCTTTCCTTCGAAGAAGGGCTTCGGATAGTAGATGCACTGGAAAAGGTTCCTGAGATGATCAAGACCATTCTTGCTTCGGGTGAGCGTATTAGGGAACTTGCCCGCACGTACTCCCGTTACACAAACTTTCTTTTTCTCGGAAGAGGGCTAAACTACTCTGTGGCAATGGAAGGAGCCTTGAAGCTCAAGGAAATCTCCTACATCCATGCAGAGGGGTACAGTGCAGCAGAGATCAAGCACGGACCAATTGCGCTGATAAATGAACAGACTCCC
>QNBL01000207.1 GCA_003641695.1 Spirochaetota bacterium | reverse complement strand
TTCAGGTTTGGCAGAAAAAGAGAGGAAAGATTTTTCTTCCTTTCTCGGTGAGAATGTAAAATCCATAGAATCCAACCTGTCAGGGATGCTGGGCGAGAATGTAACAATAGGTACTCCTTCGGTGGAGGCTGTAAGCTTCAGCGCAGTGCAGAACAGTTTTGAGGGCAATATTGTTGAGATAAAAATGGATTTCAACGACGGAATTGTCGGCCCTCATTCATATATCTTCCAGGAAAAAGCCGCAAATGTAATTGCAGGAAAGATGATGGGGCAGGAGGATGTCGAGCTGAACGAAGCTGCTCTTTCCGCTCTTGAAGAGGCGGTGAATACTATAGCAGGATCGACTGCAACTGCAATCGGGGAATTGCTTGGAAAGACGATAATGAATTCTCCCGGTAAGACAGCTATGCTTGCTCCTTCGGAGCTGGTGTTTAACGATTCAACGGCAGTTAAAGTAACATATCCTGTAACAATCAATGGTCTTGAGCCGGCACAGCTTGTGGAACTTTACGGTATTGAAGCGGTAAAAGAGATTGCAGGTGCCTATGGCGGAGGCGGTGCAGATGATTTCGGAGGAGTTGATATGATGAGCGGAGGAATGGGAACCCAGTCAGCTTCGATAGGTGGTGGAGCAGGTATGCCGCAGATGGGAGGCGGTATGGAGGGGATGCAGGGGTTTAATCAGGCCAATGTTCAGTCTGTTCAGTTTCCCAACCTTGTTCCTCAAATGAGTGCTGCAGAACAAGGTAATATTGGTCTTCTCATGGATGTATACATGGAGATGACTGTAGAACTTGGTAGAACAAAACGTCTTATCAAGGATATCCTCGGAATGGGAGAAGGTACTATTATAGAACTTGACAAGCTGGCCGGTGAACCGGTGGATATACTTGTCAACCATAAGCTTATTGCAAAGGGTGAGGTTGTGGTTATAGATGAAAACTTTGGTGTTCGTGTTACGGAGATTGTTTCACCCATGGATAGAGTCGGTGAACTGACGTAACGAAATAGAGATCACAAACGGGAGGGGATGTGATTAATTTTAAAAAGATTGTTCTTGTTATACTTGTACTCATTGCTGTAGCAGGGGTTGTTTGTGCCCAGGATAAGAATCAGGGTCAAGAGACGCAGAATACCGGGGGTCCGCCTAACGTCCTTCCTGATGAGCAGACGCTGAGTGTCGATACAACCGGAGCGGATGCTCCAAATCTTACTAATAATATCTCCTCTTTTGCAATATGGGATATACTCAGGATGGTTCTGGTTTTAGGAGCTGTACTGGGAGTTATTTACCTGTTGTTTTATCTTTTGAAGAAAGCGGCACGCCCGGTAAAGAATTCAGGGACTTTGATCGATTTGCTGGCAACCAGAAACCTTACAAACAGCAGTGCTGTTCACCTGATAAAGGTAGGTTCTCAGGTTTTTCTTGTTGGAGCAGGTGATACCGGAGTAAGACTTGTGTCAGAGATTACAGATAAAGAAACTTTAGACAGGATTGCTCTGGAAAAATCGGCTGATGCCGGAGGCAGCAGATCCTTTGCAGAAGTACTGAGGGGAGTATTCAAAGGGAGGAGCGGCTCATCCTCAAAGGGAATATCCGGAAAGAGTTTTATTAGAGAGCAAAAAGAAAGATTAAAGAATTTGTAGTTTACTATTATCCTGGGGGGGGAATGAGAAAAAAAGTTATACTTTTAGCAGTTTTAGTGTGTTTGATTGTTCCATCAGTTTCAATGTACAGTCAGGATGCCAATGATACGGTAACCGCTGTCAATGGAGAAACGAGAACCGGGATCAATATCCCGTTCGTTGATCTTACTGTCCGAAATCCGCAGGACAACAAAGAAGTGGCATTAAGTATTCAATTGATACTATTTTTGGCTGTAATTACCCTTTCACCGTCAATAATTATTTTGACAACATCGTTTTTAAGAATAGCTGTCGTTTTTGATTTTATAAAACGTGCTCTTTCTCTTCAACAGGTTCCTCCTAACCAGGTCCTGATGGGAATTGCCCTGTTTCTTACCCTTTTCATAATGTGGCCAACCTTTACCGCTATTTACGATGATGCCCTAAAGCCATTTTCAGACGGAGATATAGGTGTGCAGGAGCTTTATGATAATGCTGCGGCGCCGCTCAGGAATTTTATGTACCGGCAAATGGCAGGAGATTATGGTAATATTCAGCTTTTTATGAATTTAAGAGGACTTCCCAAGCCTCGGAATTTTTCGGAAGTTCCAACCTACGTTTTAATTCCGGCTTTTGTCCTTCATGAGCTGACAGTAGCATTTAAAATCGGGATACTGCTATTTATCCCCTTCATAATAATAGATATGGTTGTAGCATCCACCCTGATGTCAATGGGTATGATAATGCTGCCACCGGTAATGATATCCATGCCCTTCAAGATAATTCTTTTTGTACTTGTAGACGGCTGGGGACTTATTACTCAGCAGCTGATTATGAGTTTTAAGTAAGGAGGAAACAGATGACAGTAGGATTTGCCGCAGGAATTATGCGGGACAGTATATTTCAGATTCTTCTTATTAGTGCACCTATCCTTCTGGTAGGGATGACGGTCGGATTAATAATTTCAATATTTCAGGCTACTACTTCGATTCAGGAACAGACGCTTACGTTTGTTCCCAAGATTATTGCAATTTTCCTGACCATTGTATTTTTCGGGCCATGGATGCTGACCTCCATGAGACAGTTTACCCTGAATATTATGTCCCTCATTGCAAAGATGAACGGCTAGGGAGAATAGATGAACACAGAGCTGATTACTGCATCTGTACAGGTTTACCTTCTCGTTTTTGCGAGGATAATGGGAATTCTTCAAACAGCTCCTCTTTTATCGTCCTCTTCGATTCCTCCTTTAGCCCGTGCGGGACTGGCTCTGCTTACCAGCTTCCTTATTACTCCATGGGTTATATCAGCAGGGTATCCTGTTCCTGAGAGTGGATTGATTTATGTGGTTTTAATGATTGGAGAAGCGGTTATCGGAATATCAATTGGCTTGATTCTTACGGTGATATTCTCGTCATTTATAGTTTCCGGACAGTTTTATTCTGTTCAGATGGGATTCGGAGCTTCACAGGTTTTTGATCCCCTGGCTCAGATACAGATCCCGCTCATGGGGCAGTTCCTGAATCTGATTGCCATGTTTGTTTTTCTGCTGGATAAGGGGTTGCAGAAGGTGTTTCTTATCGGAATTCTCGGTTCATTCAATTCCATCAAGGCTTCTGATTTTATTATATTGAAGGACCCGCTTTACAAGATATTCCTTTCCAGTTTAACCGTAATGTTTAAGCAAGCCCTTATTATAGCATTCCCTATCCTCGGAGTATTGCTCCTGATTTCCATATCCATGGGGCTTCTGGCAAAAGCAGCTCCCCAG
Organism: Spirochaetota bacterium; assembly: GCA_003641695.1. Taxonomy (GTDB): domain Bacteria; phylum Spirochaetota; class Spirochaetia; order B11-G9; family B11-G9; genus B11-G9. Next base: position 1,779 of record QNBL01000207.1, on the reverse strand, counting down.
ATGAATTTGCTTATGCTCGGGTTTCCCATTAAGATAAGCATTGCCTTTTTAATGCTGTTTGTAACAATTCCATTTCTTATGGAGGCTTTCGGCCGGATTATTGACTCCAGTTTTTATGGGATCTCCCAGTTTCTCGATTCCTTAAGGGGGCAGATTTAATGGAAGAACTGTTGTATCCGGACAGACTGCCTCCTTTGAGGGATTCCAGATTCGGTTTTGATCTGCAGTGGTTTGCAGCTGAGGACGAGGGAAGAACCGAAGAACCTACCGAACTAAAACTTAAAAAAGCAAGGGAAGAGGGGAAGGTCGCAAAAAGCGCTGAGCTGACTTCGGCCCTGGTACTTCTTTTCCCGATTATAGCTCTCGGAATAATGAGTCCGTATTTTTTGACACAGATGAAAGAAATGATGAAGTTTTACCTGACCATATCCACAGAGACAGAAGTGGCGGGGGAGTCAAGGCTGTTCTATTCCTTTATGGTTTATCTTGTCAGGCTTGTTGGTCCGGTTGCCATCATTGCTTTTGTAGCAGCATTGATCTCTAATATTATGCAGGTTGGACTTGTATTTTCAACCAAACCGATAACACCGGATTTAAACAAAATTGCACCTAATTTTATTAAATTCTTTCAAAAATCCTTCTTTTCCGGAGAGGCGGCTTTTAACCTGGCAAAGTCCATATTCAAGGTACTGGTAATCGGTTTGGTTGCATACCTGAATATCAAGGGTGAGATCGGACATATCATAGAGTTTCTTACTTCTCCTTTCAGTTATTCATTTGTCATGCTGTCAAAAATGGCATTTAAAATTCTCATTGAAGCATCTCTTGCCATGCTCTTTCTTGCTCTTCCTGATTATTTCTTTCAGCGGAGAAAGCATTTGGAATCGTTAAAGATGAGCAAGCAGGAGATCAAGGAAGAGCGGAAAAGCACAGAGGGGGATCCTCTGGTCCGAAGCCGGCTCCGTGAGCGGATGAGGGAGCTGATGAATCAGAACATGCTTCAGAAAGTACCCGAAGCGGATGTCATAGTAACAAACCCGACCCATTTTGCAGTTGGGATGGAGTGGAAGAGAGATTCGATGACCGCTCCCATGGTAACTGCAAAGGGACAGGATAACATGGCCCAGCGGATAAAGCAGATTGCCCGGGATAATGATGTTCCGATAGTTGAAAACAAACCTCTGGCCAGGGCTTTGTTTGCAGAAGTTGATGTCGGGGACATTATACCGGAGAAATACTACCAGGTTATGGCTGTAATACTGGCTGAAGTTTACAGATTAAACGGGGAGAGTGATGAAAATGTCTCTTAGTAAAAAAATATTGGATGAGAAGAATGATCTCCTGGTCGCGGTAGGTGTAGTAGCAGTTATCGGAATGCTGGTCATCCCGCTGCCTGCGTTTATTCTGGACATTCTGATGTCTACAAACCTTATGCTCAGTTTGTTGATAATACTTATTGTACTGTATACCAAAAGAGCCCTGGACTTCTCGGTTTTTCCAACACTCCTGTTGGTTTTAACTGTATTCGGCCTTGCTTTAAATGTAAGTTCTACAAGACTTATCCTTTCAAAGGGAGAGGAATTTGACGGAAAGATCGTCAGAGCCTTCGCTACCTTCGTAACCGGATCAACAGGTACTGGCGGACTCGTAATCGGATTCATCATCTTTATAATACTGATCGCAGTTCAGTTTATTGTAATTACGAAGGGAGCAACACGGGTAGCTGAGGTAGCGGCTCGTTTTACTCTGGATGCTCTTCCGGGAAAACAGATGGCGATT
>QNBL01000206.1 GCA_003641695.1 Spirochaetota bacterium | reverse complement strand
GTATTACCATGGAAGCGCTGAACCTCGGGGCATCCGATTTCATATTGAAACCCTCAGGCTCAATTTCTGAAGATATCCACGAGATTAGAGACCATATCGTTGAAACCCTGCTTGCCTATGGGAGGAGATATAAGGAGAAAGGACCGGAAAGTATTTTTTCAACTACATCAAGCAATCTTCCACGTACCTCGGTCAAAGCTGAAATAAAGGGAAAAGAACCCGTTGTAAAACCTCCTGTTGAAGCCAGTTTTAAGAAACCTGCTGAAAAAACAGGCATAATTGAACTTATAGCTCTTGGGATTTCAACCGGAGGACCGAACGCGCTGAGGCACTTACTGGTTGATATTGATCCTGATCTGCCGGTACCCATGCTGATTGTACAGCACATGCCCGCAGGGTTTACGGCAGAGTTCGCAAAGAGCCTCGATAAGATCTGTCCCTTACATGTAAAAGAGGGGGAAGATGGAGATCTACTCAGCCCGGGCAGGGTATTTATCGCTCCCGGGGGGTATCATATTGAGGTGGAGCTCAAGAGACTTGCTTCGGTCTTGAGGGTAACCTCCGGAGAGGCAAAGAATGGACACAAACCTTCTGTCGGAGTGCTCTTTGATTCTGTTGCAAAACACTTCGGCGGCAAAGCTCTGGCTGTAATAATGACAGGAATGGGCAAGGATGGTGCTGAGGAAATTGGAAGTATCAGGGAACAGGGAGGTATTACCATTGCCCAGGACAAGGAATCCTCAGTTGTATACGGAATGCCAAAAGTAGCTGCAGAATTGGGATATATAGACCATATTGTTTCACTGAATGATATGGCTTCAACCATTAATAAACTGGTAAAAGAGAACTACAAGGGCTAATCAGCCTCTTTATCAAGCTTTTTAACCACCCTGGGCGTGTTTATCCTTTTATAAAACCTGTTGTATAGAGCAGTAATTCCAAACCCTATACCCAAACCGCCCAGACCGAGGAGCGTACTCCATCCATCGGTTAGTTTAAAAATCACTGAACCGGTGGCAAAAAGAAGAATAAAAGTTAAAAGCGGGAATATAAGTACCATAAAGCCGGAGAATACGGTTCTTCCGGTAGGAAGATAAATCTCAACCACATCCCCGGATTTCAAATCAAGATTATCTTCATTTAAAGCATCGAAGTCATGCCCGTTTGCAGAGCAGAATGAATTGGCTTTACAGCTCTTGCAGCCTCCGCTTAAACCTGAACAGGATAATGTTACTGTATCATTTTGTACTTTAATTATTTTACCTTGTTCTATCATCCGGCACCTCTGTTATTCTGTGCCTCAGAATTCTAATATCTTCGGCACTTTTATTACTGTTAATATCAACAATTACTCCCTGAATTTCAAGAGAATCCCAGTTTTCTTTTGACCGTTCAGGTATCTGATATAGGAATTTATCAATTTCCACCTTCGAATCGAGCCCCCCGACCCCGATTGAACTTCCCGTTCTTCCCGTATCACAGATCATTGCCGTCCCTCCGGGCAAAATACGGGCATCGGAGGTAAGCGCCTTGGCATGGGTTCCGACTACAGCAGAAATTTTCCCATCAATATGGAGGAACATTGAATACTTTTCAGCCGTTGTTGCAGCGTGAAAATCCAGAATCAGGGCATCTGTCTGATCCTGAAGTTTACTGATTATCTCGGGAATATAGGTAAAGGGATTGCTTAAATGAACCCTGTTAAACCCTGACTGACCCAGGAGTGATATGATCCCGATCCTTTTCTCACCAACCTGGTACACAGCCCAGCCCCTGCCGGGCGTTCCAGGCGGATAGTTAGCAGGGCGGAGCATATAAGAACACTTACCAATATGCGGAACCATATCCCTTTTAAAAAAAACCTTTTCTCCGGCAGTTATTACATCAATACCAAGTTTGTGGAGATAAATAGAATGATTTTTCCCAATCCCGAAGCCTCCGGTTGCACCTTCCCCATTGGCTATGACAAAGTCTATTTTCTCTTCCTCTTTAAGCTTTTTCAGACCGCTTTTAATGGAGAAAATTCCCGGTTTCCCCACTATTTCTCCAATGCAGAGTATTCTTAATCCCATGTAAACCTCTGTTGTACAGTGTTCGATTTAAACTAAAATGTCAAGTTAATGAATAAAGCTTGCCTGTAGTATCCGAAAATATTATATTTGTAGAAACGGGAAAGATCCGCCGGAAGGGAATCTTTTCATAAAGCCGCCCTGTACAGGGGGCTTAAAACACGCTTGTAACGAGGTGTAAGAATGAAAGAGAAAATTGTTATTGATATCGGCCAGATAATGGACGAGATCTTCGAAGCTACAAAGAGCTTCGGCGAAGCTTTTCAGGGCAACTTCAAAAAAGGCAACTACGGATTCGGAGACGATGTGGATTACTATCCCTCCTATTCCTACCCCCCGGTTAATGTCTATATCCAGGAAGACAAAAGTCTTATCTTCGAGTTTGCATTGGCAGGATTCAGTGAAAAGAATATTGACCTTTCCTTTAGGGGAGATTACATGATTTTTTCTGCACAAAAGCCTGAGGTATCAGTCGAGGAGAATGTTCGGTACTTTAAACGGAGACTCAAGTTCAAAGAGATCAAGGATCAAAAGTACTACGTTCCCGAAGACAAGTTTGATCAGGGAAAAGTTAAGGCTGTATTTAAAAACGGAATCTTAAGGATTTCAGTCCCACCCAAGGAGATTATAGAAACGAAGGAAGGGATTAAGGTTGAAATAATAAAGGAGGATGATGAATAATGTTTTTTTGGTTAATCATAGGAATTGTATTGGGATATGTATTTAAACCGCAGCTGGATGTACTTGTCGGGAAGGTGGTAAGACGCCTAAAAAACAAAAACCATGATAAATGGGACGATAATTAGTAGAAATATGGATCAGGACTTGTCAGCAGTAAAGAGACTTCCGGCAATACTGCTGCTTTTCCTGTATTGGAAAAAGTAGTATTCCACAGGAAACTGCTTGAGCCGTTTTATTCCGTAGTAACAGGCGTCAGCCTGAGTTTGATACCGGGATAAGGCGGCTTTTTTTATGAGAAAATTACCAAAAGAAGCCCCTTCCGCTTTCACAGACAACAGCTCTCTACCGGGATAAGCATCCCTCTGCTGAGGATCTACCAGTTTTAAATAAGCACTCAGAACTCCAGGACTCTTTGTCTGATACTCTGAAACAGCAAGATCAGTTATATAGCCGACAGCTTCATGCTCAAAATGTTCCCTGGCTGCGGAAGGGCCGTCAGGGGATACTATAATATCAGGAGAAAGCCTGCTGAATATTTCTGTAAGATCAGCAATGAGCATTTTCCTTCCTCCCCATTCCTGTATCAACATTTGGATTGACTTGGATGCTTCCTCCTTTAAGTACGGCCTGTTCTTAAGTCCCAACCTGATATACATGGATGCACCCAGAATTTTAAGGGATCTGGACTCCTCTTGTATCCGTACAGCTGCCAGCTCTTTTCCCTTGAGTTCTCTATCCGGATAGATACCGGTAATATCCCTGTCAGGATAAAAATCAAATCCCGATTCCCCATCGGTGAAGGTAAGCACCCCCACCTTCATACCGGCTTTGGCAGCACTTGCAATTGAAAGACCGTAGTCCAGAGTCTCGTCATCGGGATGAGCATGAATAAAAAGTATATCCAGCTTCTGTGCTTCCGGAATCTCTCCGGGAGAAAAGATAACAAGAGGAACTGCCGATTCCCTGACAGGTGACTCTGGCTCAGTTTTTAATTCTTCAATCTTTTTCTTCACTATTTTTTCTTCTACAGGAGGCGCTTCATGCTCCCTGGCTTCCGTTATCTCCGGCTCACCGGATATCGGAGCTTTCACCGCCGGGTTCTGGGTTGAGCAGAACCATAGAAAAAAAAGAGACGAAAGAACTGCCGCCGCTTCTATTACTAAAGCTGCTACAGGTTGTTTACATTTTCTCGATCTGGTAGCAGATGATTTTGCTGCCCTGCCTTTTTTTAGCCGCACAGATGTGGATTCAGAAGGGACCTGTTCAAGAGGTTCTGTCCATTTTTCCCCCTCGTAAATCAGTCTGTAACGGCCGAGTCTTATTAAATCCCCTTTTTTTAACTTCCTTGTCCTGCATTCAACTCCATTTACCATGAGCGGTTTTGAAAATGCAGCTGTAATACTTTCTCCGTTAGTTTGTAGAACAATGCTCAGTTTCTTATCCTTGATCCCCGGAAGATCCTGAGATGTTACGATATCCCTTTCGGTAACAGAGAGCTCTTTAAATGCTTTTTTATCCAGAAAAGAACGAAAGAGAAAGGTTGATTCCGGTACTTCAGAAATAATCAGCATTACAATGAACAGTATACTCCCATTTTTCCGTTTTTTCTATTATATTTAGCCTATCACAAGGAGATTTGTAATGTTCGACAAAGTAAAATTGAATCATTTTAACAAGAAAGCCGCCGAGGGAAACCCCGATAGAATTATAGAGGATCTTGAAATTTCACCAGCAGACACTATTGCCGACATCGGTGCTGGAGGTGGATTCTACACAGTATAGTAAAAAGTCATCTTGATTTTATAACAGAAAAAGTACGGGAAGTAGGTTTGGCAGACAGGGTGGGATGTGTTCTTGCTTCCAAAGATTCGATTGATCTCGCTTTCTTTAGAAACTCGTTTCATCATTTGCACAACCGGACAGAGTACTTTGGCGCCCTTAAGAACTGCCTGAAGAGCGGTGGAAAAGTTGCAATCATAGATCATAAAAAAGGTTCCCATTCCGGCCCGGGGATCAATCATGGAACCGGAGATGGAGAAATTAAACAAGCACTGGAACAGGGCGGATTTTCTCTGTCTGCGTCTTTTGATTATCTCCCCGGCCAGTGGTTTTTCATCTACAAAAAAGACTAAAAGCCCATGATTAATCCTGCCCTTCTTATGTATTGACAACAAGAGCCCAGTTAAGTAGTATACTTTCAGTGTCGCCCGGATGGTGAAATTGGTAGACACGCTAGTTTCAGGGACTAGTGCTCGCAAGGGCGTGGAGGTTCGAGTCCTCTTCCGGGCAGGTTTAAACTCCTTATTCTGTAAGGAGTTATTTTTTTATTCCCTCCTTTGTTTATTCAAAAAGATAATCTGCTCTTGACAGATGTGTCAGCTGTGTGCCAATTTGTATGTAATAGTAGATACAAATAGAAGCTAATT
>QNBL01000205.1 GCA_003641695.1 Spirochaetota bacterium | reverse complement strand
TGTACCTCCTTGAACAAAACGGTGAGTATACTGACGTTATTTCTCTCTCCAGAACAGTGCTGTTTGACAAATGGAAACCTCTGTACAGAGACAGAGTTAAGCTTTCTCTCGCTGAATCTCTATACAAGACGGGGGATACCCAAAAAGCGCAGGAGCTGTATGAATCGATTATAAGCTCAGCTCCTGATATAGCATCTGTAGCACTCATCAGGCTCTTTACTTTATACAAGGGAACTGTGGAAAAACAGAAGGAAATTCTTTCGAAGGCGCAACTTGTTTTATCCGGGTATCCTGACCTGATTAATAATTTCTACATACATATTGGTATAGAAAGCTACAAGACAGGAGATTACCGTGTTGCCGGATCATATCTTGGAAGAGTCTGGAATTCCCGGAAAGATAAATCTGTAAACTATCTTGTCCCGCTTTACCTTGCACTGATAAAAGGTTCAGAAAAGGATTACTCCGGGGCTGAAGAATATATTAGAACTTTTCTCGAAGAAGGGGGTGACCGGAAAGAGGAGATCCTATACACCCTGTCGGATCTTTGCATGAAAGATGAGAACTGGGATTATGCGGTGAAACTTTTACCTGAATTGCTGAACTCTTTTCCGGAATCGAAACTTTACAGCAGGACATCCTGGATGTACGCCTATGCTCTTTACAGAAAGGGATCGTACAGGGAAAGTCTTGCGGTAATTGATTCTGTTGTCAGCGGCGGCAAAGGAGGGATTCTAGAGGATTCTTTTATCCGTTTAAAGATAAAAAATCTTATGAAGACGGGTAAAAAGGCAGAGGCGGTTTCTCTGCTGGAAGAGTACATCCCTCTGCATCCTGATAATATGAATGCAAAGCTGGATTATATAATTCTTTCTTTTCAGCGTTCAGATTATGAAAAACTGCTGGAGATGTATAAAAACATGAAAGATTCTCCGGCTGTTTCACTGCCCGGTAATTCAAGATCTTTTTTGTTGTCCAGCTATATTGCAGGAATTACCATGATTGGTGAAAGACGAAGCAGGGAAGGGATAGTACTTCTGGGATCAATTGATAAAAAGTATCTTGTGGAGAATGATCTTGAATCAATATATCCCTTTATTGCCTATTATACGGGGTGGGCATATTATTCCATGGCCGATTACGCCAGTGCTGCAGAATGGTTATCAGTTGTAACAGATCAATATTCTGACTCATCCCTCTATACTGATGCTCTCTATCTTGCAGGGTGGGCTTCCTACCTGCTGCAGGACTATGTAAAAGCTGCAGGCTTTTTTGCCCAGTACAGTAAAAGTGCCGAAGCAGCAGCCAGGGGTAAGGGAGCATTTTACTACGGTAAATCAATGCTGGCCGGCGGCAGACTGGAGGAGGCGGAGCTGCTTTTTCAGAATATATACACCTCCTTCCCTAAAGACAGCTATGCAGATGATGCTCTGTACAGGCATGCACAAATCCTGGAGCAGCTGGGGCAAAAAGAAAAAGCGGTTTCACTGTACGAAAGACTTTTTAAAAATTATCCGAGAAGTGTGCTTGCCGAAGAGGGAATGTATAAAATTGGGGAGCTATACTTCAAGAAAGGGGATTATAAACAGGCACGTCTTTCTTTTTACAACTACAGGAGCCGGTATCCATCTGGAAAACTTGTGGATGCTTCCCTGTACTGGGGAGGACTATGTGCTCTCAAGCTGGGTGAGCGGTACGGTGCTCTGCTTCTTTGGGAAAAACTTGCAAATAACTATCCGGACAGTTCTTTCCGGAGCGAAGTCCTGAGGAAAACTGCATCCATTTATTCAGATGAGGGGGAGTACGGAAAGGCACTGGAATACTACAGTGAGTATATGATCTCTTATCCTGATGATGCGGAAGCTTTCAGTGTAAAAAGGGAGATCGAGAAGCTAAAACTTCTTGCCAGCGGACTCGGAGAAAGGGAAGCGACACTCCTTGTTATAATAGAAGATAAGACCCTTAAAAGAAAGGAGGGAAGAGAGGCTGCGATTGAACTTGCTTCTCTGTATCTCTACAACGACAAGAATAAGTGGGAAGATGCACTGAACCTGCTTGACAAGGTCTCTTCAATGCAGGAAACCGATGCGGATACTGCTGGAAGAGCTCAATACTACATCGGAGAATATTACAGTAAAAAGCATATGTATGCCGATGCTGTTAAGTCCTTTATCAGTGCGGCATCCACGAATCCTTCGGACAGGGATCTTGCTGCTATTTCTCTTTACAGAGCAGCTGAAAATGCCGGGTATGCCGGAGATAAAACATCAGCTGAAAAAATGGTAAACCTCCTGAATCTGAAGTTCCCGACCTCTCAATGGTCAGTGGAGGGTAAAAAACTGCTTGAAGGACTAAGCCGATGAAAAAATTGTTGTTAATTCTTCTTGTTATTTCCGTTGTTCCCTTTGGGTATTCAGAAGAGGAGAAACCCGATTCGGTAACCCTGGAGATCCCTCCCGTAATAGTGGAGATTGAAAATGAAGATCATAAGGAGCTCTCAATAAACATACCCGATGTAAACGATCTTGTTCTTCCGGGATTTGGTCTCACTCTCCCTGATCCGGCGGATATTTCGGTACAGGAACTGCCTTTTGAAACACTGCCCTTACCCGTTTTAACAGATACTGCGCCTGAGCATGAAGGCTCTTTTTTCAACGAAGGGACTCTGGGTGCTGGAAACAATAATCAGCTTATCGGTTATTTGCGGCTTTTTAAACTCGGCAAAGGGTTAAAATATTCGATACTTTTTTCTCACCTGGGAATTGACGGTTATGGAACCAGGGACGCTGGAAAGGGGTTTTTCAATCGGGAAGAACTGTTTAGGGGAAGTGTATCGAATGAGGGGGAGACTGTCTCCTACTCTGGTGAGGGATCTTTGGTTGAAAGAGAAAACGGCCTGCAGGAGCAGTCCTCAGTGTATTCTTCTATTGTACACCGTTTTAGAGAAGCTTCTGCCTCTCTAGAACATATGGGGGAAAAGTGGGGCTGGAACATCTCTGCATCAGTAAAAGGGGCGGACAGAGTACTTTCCGGGAGTACACCGCTCACCACAGGTACTATTATTATTAGTCCCGAGGCGAGACTGATATACGAAAACGGCCCGGTGGAATTGTTTCTATCCGGTGATTACCGGATGGAGTACCGTAAAACCGAAGACAGGATTTTCCAGGATACTTCCTCTACCCTGGGTATGGGCTACCACTTCCCTTTTCTTGATATAAATACGGAAGTATCTGCAAAGTATCTTTTTAACAGCGGGTTTGCCTTTCCCTTTTCCATATCCCTGTCAGGATTTGCCGGGGATCTTTTCCGTTTCAGGAGTTCCGGTGGATTGAAAATTGTTTCATATGATAATTACTCTCTTTGGGATACCTGTCCTTTTGCGGAAAGCAGAGAGGGTACTGCTGAAAACTGGTTTGTTTCAATGGACTTGAGGAGTGATCTTTCAGCTTCCATTTCACTTTCTGCTTCGGGGAAGTGGAATCTGATATATAACTATGCCGGATTTACTGCGGATATCTTTCCGGATCCGATAACAGGTTTGTTTACAGTGCCTGTTTCCCGAGAATATGAAAACCTGTCTCTTTCCGGGGGTGCTGACATTGTAATCGCAAAAAACGGAGTACTCAGTATTCTGTGGAAAGGACAGTTTCTTTCTCAGACAGATCCTTTTAAACCACTTCAGCTGATTGAAGCGGAATACAGATTCGGCAGCGGGTATCCGGGTATTTCAGGATCAGTTAATACCTGGTGGCCGGTGTATCCCATGGAATCAATCCCGGGAATAGGGGGGAGCCTGTCGTACAATACCGGGAAGGGGGTTTCTCTGGTTGCAGAGGCAAAGGATATCCTCTCCCTTGTTTCCGGCGGCGACAGAAAACTGTTCGGACCATATATTGATTCATCCGGTGAGTTGAGTTTAAAAATAAAGATATCGTTATAAGGAGAAAAATAATGTTGAGTTTGTTATCCAAGGGAGGGGTTGTTATGTATTTCATCCTCTTCCTTTCACTTGTTGCAGCGGCTATTATTCTCGAAAGACTGCTTTTTTTCAGAAAGATCAAGATTGATGAAGAAAAATTTATAGGACATTTAAAATCGGCAATTGAAAAAAAACACTACGAAGAAGCTCTTAATATATGCGAGAACAATCATTCGCCCCTGTCGAACCTTATGAAGGTGGGAATAGAACACCGCAGGTACGGGAAAAGGGAGATAAAGGAATCCATAATGGGTGCTGCAAATCTTGAGATTCCTGTTTTGGAAAGATACCTGACTTCTCTTGGTACGATTGCCAATATTTCACCTCTCCTGGGACTACTGGGAACCGTTACGGGTAATATAAAGGCTTTTGGTGTACTTGGAAGATTCGGGTCGGTGAGTGATCCTTCTCTTCTCGCTTCCGGTATCTCCGAAGCGCTCCTTACCACTGCTGCCGGAATTATTGTTTCAATTCCAGCGATCGCCTTTTATAATTATCTGGTGGCAAAGGTCAACCATATAATTATATCTCTGGAAAACAGGGTTAACGAGATGGTTCTGTTCCTGGGGGAGGAGGGCTGATGATATTTAAACGGAGACTGAAGCCGATAGCATCTGTGGAACTTATTCCAATGATAGATGTAATATTTCAGCTCGTTGTCTTCTTTATGGTGTCCAGCACTTTCATTATTACTCCGGGTATTGAGCTTCAGCTTCCTGATTCAGCCACCGCAGAACCTGTTGTCATGAGCAAGATTGTTATCACTATAGTTTCTCCGAATGAGATATACCTGAACAAAGAAAAGGAATCCCTTACGACGGTGGGGGAAAAGCTGAAAAAGCTTGGTGAAGAGGGGGACCAACAAAAAAAATCGGTAATTGTGCAGGGGGATAAATCGGTATCCTATAGCCTTATGGTGCGGGTCCTGGACCTTTTGAGGGAAAACGGATTTACCGGAATAAATTTGAGGATGAAACAACCTTGAAGATGATTTTTGAGGACCGGAGAAGATTTCTCACTGCTTTGATTTTAAGCAGTGCGTTTCACGGGGTAATTCTCGTTGCCCTCGGCTTCTGGAGCCTTAAAATTCCGGCCCCGCCTGAACTGCCTCCTCCTTTAACGGTAACAATCACTCCTGAGACCAGGGTGATCCGGGAAACCGCGGTAGCCGAGAAACAGATACCCGAAAAGCAGCGACCTGCA
>QNBL01000204.1 GCA_003641695.1 Spirochaetota bacterium | reverse complement strand
TAGGCAGGGCTTCCTTCAAGGTTATAACCACTGTGTAGTCATCTGGAGTCTCAACTTTATCCATAACGGCAAAGTCCTGGGCTTTCAAATGACCGAGATCGGGATTCTGGGTTAGTTCTAGAGTATATTTGACATCTTTTGAGGTAAAATCAGATCCGTCGTGGAATTTGACTCCCTTTCTGATTTTGAAGGTCCAAACTTTACCCTTATCAGTATTCCAGGAAGTCGCAAGAGCAGGTACAAGGTTTCCTGTTTTTGCGTCCATTTCAACCAGGTAGTCGTATATGGAAGAATTTAAGGAAAATGTCTGGCCGTCCCAGATATAGGGGGTAATAAGATTAGGGACTTGATCCGCAAGTCTAAGGATCATTTTATCGTTGTCTTCTTTTTCTCCAGATGCAAACACTGCAGCGATGGAAAGAAAAAAAACGGCGATAAAACAGATTACACGCTTTTTCATGAGATACTCCTTTTAAATTTAATGTAGTTATTGGAGTGATTATACTTAGAACTCTAAGTATAATCAAGTGCGTTTACCAAAATTCTTTTGTGAACTACAACTATAAGACTGTCCTAACTGAATAATTATAACTTGCTGAAATGGCTTTCCATGCAACACTTTCCCTCTGTACAAAGAACAACTTTCAGGCTATTTTAAAGAGGCTTTAGCTGAATGAGAGGTAACAATGGATCAACAGGATTCGTCAGACGCGGTAGTTTCTGCAATACGACAAATTATAAGATCAATAGATCTTCAGTCAAAACAGCTTACCAAGAAGTATGGCCTGACTGGACCTCAGCTCATTGTCCTCAAAGAAATTTACAGATTTCCCGAGAAAAAACTCTCTGAAATATCCCGGCAGGTCAGTTTATCCCAGGCTACAGTAACAACTATTCTGGATAGGCTGGAACAGCAGGGATTTGTGAAAAGGGTAAGAGATATTACCGACAAGCGAAAAGTAAATGTACATTTAAACGAAAAAGCACTGAATCTGCTCAATACAAATCCTTCTTTATTGCAGGAAGAGTTTTCAAATCGATTCAAAAAGCTTGCAGACTGGGAAAAATCAATGATCCTTTCCTCTCTACAGCGATTGGCAGAAATGCTGGATGCTGAAAATATTCAAGCACCTCCCATACTTACCAGCGGGCCACTATCTGCAACGTCTCAAGAGGTCAGCCAGTATCTAAGTGAAGAACACGCTGATTAAGGAGACAACAATTTGAAACAGAAATTATCTATTCAGGGTAACTCTATATTGAGGGATGCAGGGGCTGTGAAAGGTGTGCTCTGACAAATAGATGTGTAATCCAGGATAATATGCAGAAATTTACAAGAAACTCCGTCTGTCAGATTCTATTATTGCAGGTTCTCCCACCTATTTTGATAACGGCTATATGCTGATCTGAATACTACCATTAAAGACAGATTTCGGCTTGCCGAAAAACTTAGAGGACTAATAAAAAATTAAGCTGAAATTCTTCTATATTCAAGGCTGTGGATAATGAAGCATGTTTAACTTTCTTTCTGCACAACTGCAATCAAACATCAAGAAAAATGACCGCCTATTTCTAAGCCTGATCTTCCGGCTTTCCAAAGGTTACGATCTACACCATATCAGGAGACTTCCCTTTGTTAACGGTTAATGAAGTTTTGAACCTTACAGGTGGTAATGCTTCGGAACGGGTGCAGCGTTAGGTGCACCATATTTTCAGGAAAGCTTTGAAACCTCTTTTGCAGACAAGAGTTAACGTGTAAGAGTGGTTATTATCTTTTCCAGATACTTCACCATAAACCGCGCCGGAAAAACGTACGCAGCTTCTTCGTCAACAATCCTGAAATCAGGATTGTGAAACTTGCCGTTAGCTCCGGGAAGACCAAGCATGATTGTCGGCTTCAGCTGTGAGATATTCCCCACATCGCTGGAAGCTGAGGAGTATTCCTCCTCTATAAAGGGAATGCCCTCCTCTTCGGCCGTTTCCCTCAATAGACTGTGCAGCTGCAAGTCTGCTTTAAAGGATTTGTAGCCGGGTTCCACTGTTATTTCAACACCAGCTCCAATAGCCTTTGCACACCCCTCCGCGGCACTGCGCAGTTTTAAAACCGTAGTGGCTACCGCTTCGTTATCTGCCCCCCGGACATAGGTTTCCACAAAAGCATAATCGGGAATAAGGCTTACCGGCTGGTTCTCCGCCAGCTTCAGAACAGGATGGATACGAATATGATCATTTTCGTTGAAACTTTCCCTTAAAAAAGCACATGCCTGCAGGAAAAGGGAAGCTGCGTTCTGTGCGTTTATGCCGAGATGGGGGGCCGCTCCTCCGTGAGCAGCATTTCCTCTAAAAATAAACGTCATAACATTGAAACCGCTCATCCTCAGCACACTGCTGATATACTTCGGCTTATCAAAGGCTGCCGAATGCATGGAGATTACATAATCGGGATAGCTGAAGACATTTCGGTTGATCAATTCAAGTTTCCCGCTTAAAAATGAGATTCTCCCCTCTTTTCTGAGGGCTTCTCTCTTTTCGAAATCAATATACTCTTCAGCGGGCACTGCAATAAAGGCAATTTTATCAACAATGGATAAACCCCGTTTCTGTAAAAGGAGTGCTGTACCGGCCAGAACTGCCATTTGAACGTGATGTCCGCATGAGTGAATGTATCTTTCAGGTTCCGATCCCGGAAGGGGCAGAGCGTCCATGTCGGATATAAGGGCAAACTTTTTAGAACGGTAATTCCCGTCAACCGTAGCTGCAAATCCGGGGAAGTCTCCGAACTTCTCTATTTTAAAACCGGCTGAAATAAATTGCTTTTTAAGAATCTCTTCTGATTGTACCTCATAATAACCCGGTTCGGCGTTATCCCATAATTTTCTTCCCAGTTCAATTATCGGTTCCACAATAACTCCTATTTTACGTAATTGTATACAATAAAGGAGGCAATTAAAAAGCTCAGTCCTTTATAGGTTGCAATGTTTTCTGTTTCCAGTCCTTTTGTAATAATTGTTTTAACTTTTTTATGTAGAGACATCGTTTCCAGAAAAGCACCTGCTTTTTTTATAAAGTCTGTTGTTCCCAGGTTGTCTTCGGTAATAAAGGAGAAGTCAATCCCTTTGGAGATCCCTTTCTTTTCGAGCTGATACAGAAGAAGTTCAATCCCTTCTACATGGTTTTCTCTGTATGCCAGATAAAACCGGTAGAACCACTTTTCAAAATTCAACAGCCCGGCAAGGGAAACAAAGATCTCCTCTCTCAGGTACATGGGGAGTTCTGTTCTTGTAAGGATTGAAAAAAGAACCCCCATTGAGTCAGGACGGTTGAAAAACTTCAATGCGGATATTCCGTGGATAAGCACCATGGGGTTTTCAGATTCCAGCACGATTTTCTCAATGTTTTTTAAACTTTTCTCATCCCCGAGCTGTGCGAGAGAGAGGATTGTTTTTGATACAAGCAGGTAGTCGCTGCTTGTAAGAGATTCTCTCAGAGTTGGAACAGCCTCTTTTATACCCCTCTGTCCGCATATCCTTGCTGCAATGGAAGCTGTTGTATAGTGGTAGTTGTTAATCTGCTGTAAAAGGGCCTCAGTGATTTTTCCGGTAATCTTCATCTTTGAAAGGGCATACAGAGCTTCCGACCGTATGGCAAAGCTGGGGGCCGTGAGTTTTTTCAGTACTTCCTGTTCCGGAAAAGAAGATTGGGATGACCCTATCTCCCTTATTACCTTTTGTTCGTCCTCTACCGTCTGTACATGTTCAAGCTTGTTGAGCAGACTGATTGCCCGAAGATCTTTTACGGAAAACATAATACGCAGGGCTTTGGGAAGCGGTTTGGCTCCCTTGCTTTCAAGATTCTTCAGAAGAACAATTCCAATCAGAAGAAATCCGAGGATGGTTGAGAAAAAAATCCTGTAGACAAGTACTGAATTCCCCGGAATAAAGTGTCTTAGGGCATCAAGGTACCAGCCTCCGGCGTTTGAACCTAATGCGCCGGTAATTCCCATAATAAAAAAATATATGATACCGAGATTAACCTGATCCCTCTGGGATATTATACTGTAGAAATAGGTCTGGCTTCCGTTAATGGCTCCCTTTGTACCGAACTGAAAAAGAAAAAACATAAGGGCTATAAGAACAAACAAGTTGGCTGTTACGAATCCTGCGGGAAGCAGTCCGGGAATAAGGCTTATCCCGGTAATAAAGGCGTAGACAAGAATAAGCGGTTTGGCTCCAATTCTGTCCAGAAGAAAACCTGACATAAGGCCCATCAATATGGTTCCGACTGTGCCGGCTATGGAAAAGATCATGGCTGTTCTGTCGGAGATAAGAAAAATTTCCTTTGCATAAACCAGAATAAACGGACTAGCCATGGCGCTGGTAAACAGAAACAGGGAAAAGGGGTAGAGAAATCTTCTGACAGCCCGGGATTTGAGACTTTCTTTGAGGGAATCTATAAGACGATCATTAACTCCCTCACTGCCACCATCGGGTTCGGGAATGGTAAACAAAAATCCTGTTCCGATAAAACCGGTGGTAATCCCTAAAATAAAAAAGGCGGAGAATATATATAGAGGAACGCCGGGTTTTAAAAATACTACGATGGTAATACTTGCCAGGAGAACCGAGATGTTAACCAGTGTCTGATAGGTTGACAGGAACTTACCCCTGTCCTTGCCAGCAGAAAGCTCTCGTACCAGGGGACTGTTTCCCACTAACCCAATACCCCTCACCGTATGGAACAGAAACAAACTTATAAATATTATAGCTGCCGCTGCCCTGTTGTCCCCCTTGGAGGCAAAGTAAGGGGAAAACAGCATGGGTAATAGTACCAAATTCCGCAGCAGCCAGGTCCAGCCCATGGTCCGTACTATTTTAAGCCTTTGGAGAACTTTTTTCCCGAATATAATGAAAAAGAACGATATATAGCTGAAGGATGAAATCAGCCCTATAAAGCTGTTGGATGCATTCAGACGGATGAGATAGATGATAATTACGTTACCGACAATAAGAGTATATGAAAATTCGTTAAACAAGCCGAACAGGTTGTATTTTTTTCTTCCTTTTCTCTTTTTTGAGAGGTTGTATCCTTCCATGGACCCTATTTTACAACATTAATTAAAAAGAATCCTCGACAAATCTTTTTTTTTAAGGCAGAATGTAATCTTAATTGTTAATAGAAGGATTTTTTAATGAAGAAAATATT
>QNBL01000203.1 GCA_003641695.1 Spirochaetota bacterium | reverse complement strand
TCTGCTTCACCGGGTTCTTCGGCCTCCCCGAGTTCCTCTACTTCTTCAAGAGTTCCGACGTGTTTTGCTTGTAAAGCAGCCTCCGAAGCCGCAGGAATCGTTACTTTTCGGGATGGAGGCACACTACCTGATTCCAGAACCCTTGCAATAATTTCTTCAAGATTACCAATCTGAACATTTCCCTGAATCCTGGGTTGTAACCTGCTTACCTTGTTTTCGATAATATTAACAAGTTCATCCCAAGACTCTTCCACCATGGAATCGATCTTTTTTTTCTGGCTTGCTGATAATCGACCTAAATGTTTTGTTAAGTCCTCTTTTATCTTTTTGGAACGCAACCTGAGATCATTACTGAGATTCTCAGGTTCAACGGATTCTTTAGCTTCAAGGTATTCTTTAAGAAATGCAATCTGAAACTTCCGAATCTTGCCTTGTAGAACAACAAGTTTATTCTGTTTAAAACTTAAAAGTAAAAATATGAGTAGATAAATAGTTACAAACACCGAAACCAAAAGCAGTGTTTTTATTGCACCACTCAGTTTGAATTCATTTAAATTTACCAGAGTTACTACATCTCCAAAATCACTTCGCTCTGAAAAAAGGAGATACTCATTCCCTGAATCAGGATCTTTATAAATTTCTTTGTTATCAGAGATGAATTTCTTCCAGGATCTATTATCCGAATATCCGGACTTCATAAATCCCGCTGTGTACCCATTAATTACAAAAGAGCCGTTATAAAATGAAAGTCTATCTGAAAGCTGGATGACTCCTTTTTCAACGAGATACCTCTTCAGATCATTTTTACCAACTACAAATAAAGCTATCCCCCTTGTCAGGTCCAATTTATCAACAGCTTTATACTTGTACAGTAAAAGATTATTCTTTGCATCCAGGAGGAAATTAAATTTTTTATCATTTCCTTCTGTTAGAAGTTCGAGGGTGATTATCTGGTCATCAGGATTCGTGGTATTTTCCGGTTTTACTGCATCCTTTATGTTTTTATAAACTTTCTTATTCGTGAGTTTTATATCTTTTTCTGCAAAATCGATGGTACTGTAATGAATCAACCCTTTACCATCGTAGAACCAGACAAACTCAATTCCAGGATACTGTTCAAGCAGCAGTTTGAATAAATCGTGGAGTTTTATTATATATTTTTCATCCCACTGCGAGGTGTAGATTTTCTGAATATCAATATCATTAAGAACAGCTTCATACCGCTGCCTATTCTCGCTTATATAGTTATTTATACTCTCAGCCTCAAGCCTCACCTGCTCTTTATAAATCTGTTCAGCATGCTTGTTGTAAAACTTCGTTTCAAGCACTGTAAAGAGACCGGTATAACCAATAAATATAAAAACAGAAAACAGCACAGCTGTTAAAAGCAAACTGAATGCTATTTTCCTGAGAATACTCATAACCGCCTTAGTTCCACCCAGTATACATAAATTTCACTATTCTATTATTGAATATCGGTTGCCACTAAAAAATAGTAAATTTTATTTTTGCTAATAAAAGGTTTCAATACCCAAAGCAAGCCATTTGTTCGGAGTATTTTACCTTTCCTTCACTGCCACCCCTCACAAACAGAACCAACTCTTCAACCCATTCCTTTAACTCTTTTGTGAAGCAAACAAAAAAGGGAGCTCTAAGCTCCCTATTAATGATACTGTTTAAAACTACTCTTTTTCAGCTTCTTTTTTTTCAGTTTCAGCGGATTGAGTTTCGGGCTCTTTTACGGACTCTTCAGCAGCAGTTTCTTTCACGGCTCCTTCCGGTCTTTCTTCTTCCCTGGCAGCTTCCGATACTTCTTCATTACCAGCTTTTTTCTTTGCTGCAACAGATTTAGAAGCTTTTGCTTTTGAGGATTTCTTCTTCTTTCCCTTGCTTTCCATCTCTTCTTCAACAAGTTCAAGAATCACCGTCTCAGCAGCGTCTCCTTTTCTCCAACCGAGCTTTAGGACTCTTGTATAACCACCTGGTCTATTTACGTACCGGGGGCCGATCTCAGTGAAAAGCTTTGCAAGAATTTCCTTGTCCTTGATATCCTTTGCAATAATTCTTCTGTTATGAACAGAATCAACCTTTGCACGTGTAATCATCTTTTCTACGGTTCTTTTAACTGCTAAAGCCTTAGCTTTAGTAGTGGTAATACGCTCGTATCGGAACAGAGAAGTAGCCATATTCCGGTGCAGAGCTTTTCTATGACTCGATTTAAGGCCAAGTTTGTTAAACCCTACTCTATGATTCATTTTCAGTTTCCTTATTAATGTTTATTTTTCTCGTAGTTTTCAGGACACTATAGTCCGTCATACCGAGACTAAGGTTCCATTCCTTAAGTTTCTCTTTTATTTCAAGCAATGACTTTTTACCGAAGTTTCGGGTTTTTGCAATCTCGTCTTCGGTTTTCTTGGTCAATTCACCTATTGTTCTAATACTTGCATTTTTAAGACAATTACTTGATCTCACAGAAAGTTCCAATTCCTCAACTGGAGTCTCAAGTATTCTGTTTATTCTTTCCTCTTCTTCATCAACTTCAGTATCGTCAGTTAAGGAATCTTCATCAAAATTAATAAAAATGGTGAAATGATCCTTGGCAATCTTTGCAGCTTCTGCAACTGCGTTCTCCGGCTTAACTGTCCCGTCGGTAAATACTTCAAGAATGAGTTTATCATAATCGTTCCGTTGCCCAACTCTTGTATTTTCAATAGAGAAGTTTACCCTTTTTACAGGAGAGAAAACTGCATCAAGAGGTAGTGTTCCAATAACCTCTATATAATTCTCGTTTGTTTCAGAGGGTACATATCCCCTTCCAAGATCTATTTGTACTTCAAGATCAATATGGGCCTGTTCCATCATGGTAAAGACAACCAGATCTTTGTTCATGATCTCAATATCATTATCAACTTCAAAATCGGAACCCTTCAGAACTCCGGGGCCTTTACATTCGATAAACAACATCTTGTTTTCTACATCTTCCGGCAGTTTTATCTGCAGATTCTTCAATGTACTCAGAATCTCCGGAGTATCCTCAGCAACTTCAGGGATTGACTCAAATTCGCTGGAAATAACATGTGCAGTACCATCGGGACTGTAACTGGTTATTTTAACAGCTGTAATGGAATAACCCTGTATTGAAGATAGTAGAACTCGCCTGAGAGTATTGCCTATAGTCGTTCCAAACCCGCGTTCGAAAGGATATGCGACAAACTTCCCATAGTTCTCATTAACTTCACTGTGTTCGAAGGTAATACCCTTTGGCATTTTGAATCCCTTTAAAAGGTTTTTTGGTGCCATGTAAACTCCTATCTAGAATAAAGCTCTACAATTAATTGAACATTAATATCCTCAAGATCGGTAACGTCACTTCTTCTTGGAACAGCGACTACCTTTCCTTTCATCTCATCAGGGTTAACTTCAAGCCATGGTTTTGCACCGGACTTTGTGTATTCCTTGAGACTTTCTTTAATGCCAAGTAACTTCTGGCTCTTCTTCTGTACTTCGACTACATCATTCTCTCTCACTCTGTAGGATGAAATAGTCACCCTTTTCCCGTTAACGAGAATGTGTCCATGAGATACAAGCTGTCTTGCCATCTTTCTCGATGATGCAAATCTCATTCTGTAAACTATATTATCAAGTCTTCTTTCAAGAAGAGATATCAGATTCTCACCTGTCTTTCCTGTCTGCCGTTCAGCTTCTTCGAAAGTAAGCTTGAACTGCTTTTCCAGCATACCAAAAATTCTTTTAAGTTTCTGCTTTTCTCTCAGCTGTATTCCATAATCAGACATCTTTTTAGTTCTGAATCGCGGACCTTTCCCGGGAGGACTGGCCTTTTTGCTGATTGGACATTTTGCACTATGACATCGCTCGCCTTTCAAAAAAAGCTTTGTATTTTCAGCCCGGCAAAGCCGGCACTGAGGTCCTATATATCTAGCCATCTACTTTACTCTCCTAAACCCTTCTACTCTTTCTCGGTCTGCATCCATTATGGGGAGTTGGAGTAATATCCTTGATACTTCTAACAGTTAAACCAAGATTCCCCAGAGATCTGATTGCAGACTCCCTTCCTACTCCCGGACCCTTTACAAAAACATGAACTTCTCTCAACCCAAAATCCATTGCCTTTTTTGCGGCAGTTTCTGCTGTTGTTTGAGCAGCATAGGGAGTTGACTTTTTTGCACCACGGAAACCGAGTCCGCCTGCACTTGCCCAAGATACAGTATTACCATTTAAATCAGTTACAGTAACAATAGTATTGTTGAAGGTAGCCTGAACATAAACTTTACCTTCGTATACTGTTTTCTTAGATTTTTTCTTAGCTTTTGCCACTTATTTCCTCCACCTACTTCTTCTTTCCTGCAACGGTCTTTTTCTTACCCTTACGGGTTCGTGCATTTGTTTTAGTCCGCTGCCCGCGTACAGGAAGACCTCTTCTGTGTCTAAGCCCCCGGTAACATCCGATGTCCATCAACCTCTTGATGTTCAATGCTACCTGAGTTCTAAGACGGCCTTCAACCGTATAAGTGCTGTCAATCTCAGCTCTGATTTTGTTGACATCCTCTGAAGTAAGATCATTAATTCTTACATCAGGGTCAACACCTGTTTTTTTACATATCTTAAGGGCGGATGTCCTTCCAATTCCAAAGATGTAAGTCAATGAGATCTTTACAGCTTTGTTCGGTAGGTCTATACCAGCAATTCTTGCCATCTACTTCGGTCCTCCTACTTCTGCCTCTGTTTGTGCTTCGGATTTTCACAAATAATCCTGACAACACCGTTTCTTCTGATAACCTTACACTTGTCGCACATAGGTTTTACGCTTGCTCTAACTTTCATTGTATACCTCTATAAATTCCTTGAACGTATCTTGCCTTTCTTAACAAGCCCTTCATGATGATGCATCCTGAGATGTCCTTCGATCTGGGACATCGTGTCAAGATCTACACCTACCATAATAAGTAACGATGTACCACCCATCAGCATTGCGATCTGATACGGGAAGTGAAACAATCTCTGGACAATTGTAGGGATTACTGCAATAAAAGCCAGAAAGATTGATCCGGGAAGTACAATCCTGTTTAAAATTCTGGAAAGATGCTCTTCCATTTTTTCGGTTCTTATTCCGGGAATAGAACCACCGTTTTCTCTTATCTGCTTTGCAATTTCAACAGGATTCAGTGTTACCTGTGTATAGAAATACGCAAAG
>QNBL01000202.1 GCA_003641695.1 Spirochaetota bacterium | reverse complement strand
GGTTCTTTCAGCTTTTGTGCTTTCCATGGTGCTTATTCCCGCCTCTCTTATGATTACCGGTCTTCCCAAGCGGCATAAACCTGCTGCGGAGGATCTTGATCTTGAAGATAAAGAACAATACCAGGAAAAAAATACTATTTCCTATAAATTTACCAGAAAAATACTTTCGCATAAAGTTCTGGTTATTACAACTGCGGTTGTACTTATAGCAGGATCAATTTTTGGTTTGACGAGAGTCCGGGTGGATTCAAGTTTTCTGGCAAACTTTAAAGAGGACAGTACAATCAGGGTAACTGATAAATTCATAAATGAGCATTTTGCGGGGACTTCAAGTTTTAACGTAATTCTCGAAGCAAAAGAGGATGAAGCCTTTAAAAATCCAGAAACCCTGAGACTTGTCAGTACTATTCAGGAAAAACTTGCAGTTCTGCCGGTTGTGGGGGATACCTTTTCCCTTACCGATTTTATCCGCCGGATGAATATGGTAATGAATGAAAACAAGGAAGAGTTTAACACGATACCAGAGAGCAGAGACATGATTGCACAGTATCTGCTTCTCTATGAGATGTCCGGAGATCCCGAAACTCTCAATAGTGTAATAGATTACAATTATCGGACAATGAATCTTACCGTACAGTTGAAATCGGATGATTCCAATTCCATGAGGGAAGTTGTTTCCATTATAGACGGTTACAGGGATACATTAGATGAGTATGGTATTGATGTGCGCTATGCCGGATCGGGGTACAAGGCTCTTGTGTTTTCCGAGCTGATTCTAAAAGGACAGATCTCAAGCTTGGGGCTGTCCCTGCTCATTGTAATAATTCTGCTTACGTTAATGTTCAAGGATATCCGCCTCGGCCTAATCGGTTCAATACCAGTTTTGTTCACCGCTCTCATTAACTTTGGGGCAATGGGACTGCTCAATATTCCACTGGGACCGACTACCGCCCTGATATCAAGTATCGCAGTCGGAATAGGGATAGATTATGCCATACACTTTATTGAAAATTACCGGGAATACTCACTGATAGATACTGATAAACTTCACGTGTCGCAGTTGGCAATGGCCCATTCAGGGAGAGCAATCCTCTTTAATGCGGTTGTTGTAATATCAGGGTTCCTGGTGTTCCTTTTCTCGATATTCCCCCCCAACAGGCAGCTCGGGGCACTGGTTTCCCTGAATATGTTTACCAGTTTTGCAGGGACATTAACCTTAATGTTCATGCTTGTATATATGACTAATATTTATTTCAAGAAAGGAGACAAGAAATGAAAGAGTTAAAAAGAATCACACTTTCCGTTTTTCTGATAACCTGCACCACCGTATTGGTTAGTGCTCAGAGTATTACGGGACTTGATGTTATGAAGAATGTGTATAACAGACCTACAGGACCGGCAATTACATCGGAGATGACCATGACGCTGACAAATTCAAGAGGATCAACAAGGGAAAGAACCATACGTCAGTATCTTAAAAAGTACGGTGATGATGAGAAAAAGATAATGTTTTTTACCTCCCCTGCGGATGTAAAGAATACCTCTTTTATGGACTGGTCCTATGGCGACAGCGGTAAAGATGATGATATGTGGATATATCTCCCTGCACTTAAAAAAGTAAAGAGAATATCGAGTGAAAACAAGAGTGATTATTTTATGGGATCTGATTTTACCTATGACGATCTCGGAGACCGTAAGCCGGAGGATGATACCCATAGAATTATCGGTGAGGAGACGATAAATGGAAAGGATTGTTACGTTATAGAGAGTACCCCAAAAGATAAGAATTCCATGTATTCAAAAACAATTACCTGGGTTGTCAAAAACAGCTGGGTAGGTACAAAAAAAGAGTTTTACGATGAAGATGGAGATCTGTTGAAGACCCTTACCATCCATTCGGTGGATAAAGTGAACGGATACTGGGTTATTCTCGATATGGAAATGGAAAATGTTCAGAAGAATCATACAACCAGGCTCCAGTTCAAAGATGTGCAGATTGGGAAGAGTATAAACGACAATTTTTTTACCGAGCGGCAGATGAAGAAAGGAGTAAGATAGCATGAAAAACGTAAAGTATATAGTTATTCTCCTAATATTAATGGTAACTACAGGACTGATGAATGTCTCAGCTCAGGATAGTATTGATTTCGGAGGCTATGTTAGAAACTACACGGGAATTCTTTTCAATAACCTGCAGGATGGTACTTCGGATAATGATTTTGCATCTGTTCAGAATACCTTTGACCTGAAGGCCGATTATTCGGGAGATAGAGCGGATCTGCATGCAGAAGGTTATGTATATGCTGACGGAGATACTACTTTGAGTGCAGGTATCCGGGAACTTTACTTTGATTTATATTCAGACAGTCTGGATCTTCGTATTGGTAAGCAGCAGATCATTTGGGGTAAAGGTGACGGGGTCTTTATTACCGATGTGGTTTCTCCCAAGGATATGAGCAAGTTTATTATTCCCGATTTTGACGAGATAAGGCTCGGAGTTACTGCACTAAAAGCGGACTACTACCTTGGCAATTTTGCTCTTGAAGGGGTGTGGATCCCTGTATTCACGCCGAATATCCTTCCAGCACAGGATTCCCTTTGGGCAGTTTCGATGGATTTCCCGACGGGGGTAGAGCCTTCAATCTCTACTTCTCTTCCGTCTACAACTCTGGAGAACAGTGAAGGGTTTGCTAAAGTATCATATATGGGATCTGCCTTCGATTTTGAATTAATGGGCGGTACGATGTTTGATGATGCGCCAACAGGTCATGTAACTCCTGTTAATTTGGCAAGCACACCTAAACTGGTGGATGTTACCAAAGAGTACCAGCGGTTATTAATGGGAGGAGGAAGCTTTTCCACCGAGATTGCAGGAGTAGTAATGAAGGGGGAAGGGGCCTACTACAGCGGAAAGGCTTTTAATATGTCTCCCGATGCTCTTTTGGCAGATCTTGGTTCCGGTGGTGACGGAACAATTGAAAAAGATGCAATTCACTACATGGCCGGAGCTGATTACGTTATTGCCGGGGTAAATCTTGGAGTTCAGTTTATTCAGGAATATATTCTGGATTACGATAGTAAAATAAACAACGATGAGTTTAACTCCACAATGACGTTTCTCACTGCGAAGAAGTTTATGGACGACAGTCTTGAACTGAAATTTTTTGGATACTACGGCCTGAATAACGAAGACGCTCTTCTCCGGTTTTCAGCAGGATATTCTGTTACAGAGGGGATGCTGTTAACTGCAGGGGTAGATATTTTTATCGGGGATACGGGATATTTCGGTCAGTATGATGCAAATGATCTTGGATATATCCAGGCTAAGTACAGTTTTTAATGCTCCGTCCCCAGAATGGGTAGCGTAAAACCCGCCCCTGTGCCCCGGCGGAGGGGACGGAGCCGGATAAAGGCACAGGGATAAGCGGGGTTGGAGCGTAGGGAAAGACATTTCCCTGCAAATCAGGAATGGTTTGTTGACGACGAACTGTATTTTAAATAAACTCATGCCTATGAATAAAATGGAAAGGTATCTTGATTCCGGGGCAGGTAAAAAGCTGCTTGCTGGTTTGTATAGGGCAGATGATGCTACACGGCAAAAGAAGCGGTATATGGATGTTTACCGGGAGTTTAAGGAGCATTTTGCTCTTGATTCACATGCTCCGTCCCCGGTTTTTCTCATAAATGTTCCCGGGAGGGTGGAGATTGGGGGAAATCATACGGATCATAACAACGGAATGGTTGTGGCCGGAAGTGTTTCCCTGGATGCTGTCGCTGTTTGCGCTCCTGTGCCAAACGGGATTATTACGATTCGGGATACTGCCTACAACGAAACAATTAAGGTGGATACGGGAGATCTCAATGCTTTACCGGAAGAAGAGGGAACAGCTGGAGCTTTAGTGAAGGGTGCTGCAGCCGGGCTGAGGAATCGTGGTTATAAGGTCGGCGGTTTCAATGCTGTTCTGCACAATGAGGTTATGTCAGGATCAGGGTTGAGTTCCTCTGCGGTTTTTGAGGTTGTGTGCGGTACAATTTTGAATGCTCTCTATAATAACGGAGAAATTCCTTTCGGGGTAATTGCCGAGGTTGCTCAGCATGCAGAGAATGTGTTTTTCGGGAAACCATGCGGATTAATGGATCAGATGGCCTGCGCGGCAGGCGGTATTGTGTTTATTGATTTCAAAGATGATCGTTCACCCTTCGTAAAATCGGTTCCGATGGATTTTAACAAGAGCGGATATTCTGTGATTGTGGTAAAGAGCGGGGGTAATCATGCGGCGCTTACCGATCAGTATGCTGCAATTCCAAAAGAGATGAAAAGCGTTGCTTCCTTTTTCGGAAAGGGTGTGCTTCGGGAGCTATCAGTTGATGAGTTACTGGCAAAAGCTTCAGCGGTGAGGGATAAGTGTGGCGATAGAGCATTCCTCAGATCACTCCATTATTTTGCGGAAAACAGGAGGGTACTATCCGAACTAAAAGCTCTTGAATCGGGAGATATGAACAGCTTTTTGAAACTTGTTTCTCAATCGGGGGATTCTTCCTGGCGTTTGCTGCAGAATGTCGTTCCATCCGGAGATGAGAAGTTTCAGGATATGGGTGTTGTGCTTGCGGTTACCGAACTTTTTATTCATGAAAAGGGAAGGGGTGCCTGCAGGGTTCACGGCGGAGGTTTTGCGGGGACGATTCTTGCCTTCATCCATGGTGACGATGCTGCAGCCTATGTAACTATGATCGAAAAGATTACAGGGAAAGGAAGTGCCGTTACTCTGAAGATGAGAAGCAGCGGCGCTTTATCGGTATTAATATAGACTCTGTCTTCAAGTCCTACACTATTGTATTAAGTGCTACCTCCATCATTTCGGTAAATGATGTCTGTCTCTCATCACTGCTCATGGATTCACCTGTTATTATATGATCGCTTACCGTGAGGAGCGAAAGGGCCTTGACCCTGTATTTTGCAGCGATGGTGTAAAGAGCAGCGGTTTCCATCTCTTCAGCGATAATTCCGAAGGCAGCCCATTTTTTCCATTCCTCGGGATCTTCCTGGTAGAAGGTGTCGGAGGTAAGAATTTTACCCACATGATAGGTGACACCGGTATTCCTGGATACAGCAACTGCCTTTTCAAGGAGTTCGTAATCTGCTGCCGAAGCATAGTCCATCCCGTTGAATTTTAGTTTGTTAAATGATGAATCTGTGGATGCTGCCATGGCAAT
>QNBL01000201.1 GCA_003641695.1 Spirochaetota bacterium | reverse complement strand
TCAATCGAATACAGCGGATCAAGAGAAGTAAGGGGGTTTTGAAATACCATGGCAATGTTGTTGCCCCTGAGCCTGCGCATCTCCTCTTCTTTCAGGGTCAGCAGATCCTTGCCGTGATACAGCATCTCCCCCCCGACCACTTTCCCCGGAGGTCTGAGCAAGCGAAGCAGAGAAAGTCCCAAGGTGGACTTACCGCACCCGGATTCTCCTACGAATCCAATGGATTCACCTTTCTGCAATAAAAAGGATACATTCCTGACCGCTTCGACGGTACCTATACTGATGGGATAGTCTATTGACAAGTTTTTGACTTCAAGTATTGGCTGTTCCATTATTTCTCCTATTTCTCCAGCAGCCGCGGATTCAAGATTTCAGCAAGCCCTTCTCCAAGCATGGTAAACCCCAATGCAAGAAGGATAATGGCAAGGCCCGGAAAGGTTATCATCCACCACACTCCGGAGGGGAGAAAACTCTTTCCGATGGATATATCCATTCCCCAGTCAGGTATGCCGGCAGGAAGTCCGAGCCCTATATAGGAAAGTGCAGCTTCCGTCATAATTGCATCGGCTATGTTCAGGGAAAATACTATTGCAACAGTAGCTATTACGTTTGGAAAGATATACTTAAACAAAATCGCACTGTCGCCGGCTCCGATTGAGCGCGCTGCTTCCACATAGAGTTCTTCCTTAAGGGTAAGAACCTGCCCCCTGACAAGACGGAAATAGGTCGGTATATAAATTACCGAAACCGCCAGGGTAATATTTACAACCCCGGGACCCAGCATGGCTGCAAATGCAATAGCCAGAATAAGACCGGGAAAAGAGTAAATTGAATCCATTACCAGAGAAAGAATCCTGTCAAAGACACCTCCCGCATACCCTGAAATCAGTCCCAGGGGAATACCGATAATGGAAGACAGAAATGCAGCTGCAAAGGCTACCCCCAAAATGGTTCTTGAACCGTATATGACCCTGGAGAATATATCCCTGTTCAGATTATCTGTCCCGAATAGATGCTGCATGCTGGGAGCTTCCAGCTGGGTACCGGCATCCTGGTCTCCCGGGAGATAAGGTGCAAGAACCTGCGGGAAAAAAGCAGTGAAGAGCATAAACAGGACTATTACAATCCCTGCAATCATTATCCACCATTCCACTCCATAAGTCTTGTTGGCCTTCGAGATCTTCTTTAGAAACGCTCCTAAAAAGGATGCAGGAGAATATTTTGCTTTAACCGTACTATTCATGTTTCTTTTCCTCTCCTAGTACTTCACCCGGGGATCAATAGCCGCATAGAGAAGATCCACCATTAAAGATATAACGCTTACCATAAGCGCAAATACAACTATTACCCCTTGAACAGTGGGGTAGTCCCTGAGATAAATCCTCTCCATTAAAAGGCGCCCCATTCCGGGCCAGGAAAAGGTTGTTTCCGTCAGCACCGCTCCGGCTAAAAGAATGGCAAACTGAAGCCCAAGCATGGTCAGGATCGGAATAAATGCGTTTTTAAGGCCGTGTTTGTAGACAACAAGTTTCTCCGAGACACCCCGTGCCCGTGCAGCAAGAACATAGTCACTCTTTAACACATCCAGCATATTTGCCCGGGTAAGACGGACAAAAATTCCGGATAACACAATTCCCAGTGTTAAAGAAGGGAGTAAAAGATGAATCGCCACATCGTTGAAGGCTCTCATGTTTCCGGCAAGAAGGGTATCAAAGAGATAAAAACCTGTCTTTGAAAACTGGGAAGAAAGCATTCTCGGGCTGGTACGTCCCGCCACAGGAAGCCACTTTAGATATACACCGAAGATCAGCTGCAGCATCAGTCCCATCCAGTATACAGGAATACAGTAGGCGATGTTTCCGTAGAGCCGAATCCCGAAATCTCTTCCCGTTCTCCGCTTGTTGGCTGCATAAGCACCGAGAGGAACTCCAATAAGAAGGGTAAAAACCATCCCCCAGAAAGTCAGCTCTATGGTTGCAGGCAGTTTTTCCTTAATGGGAGCACTGACCCGTTGTTTAAGAACCATTGAGTTACCCAAATCAAACCGTGCCAGTTGTCCAAGGTAATTCACATACTGAACAAGAATGGGCTTGTTTAATCCCAGTTCCTCTTTCTTCTCTTCTATTACCCTTTCCGGAGCATGAGCACCGAGCATTGCAGAAACAGGATCCCCGGGCATAACCCTGAGAACAAGAAAAACAATGGTCAATAGAATAAAAAGCATCGGGATCGTCATTAGAATCCGGGTAATAGCATAACGTAATAAACCTTTCATAAGTACTCTTTCTCTGTTTTATGATTAATGTAATACCGGCCCCGTAAGGGGGCCGGATTAAACTGGTTATTCTGTAATATCCAGCTGATTGTAGTTAAAGATCAATGTAGGCCCAATCTTAACACCGGAGACATTCTTGTTTGTAAATACATAAAGGTTGCCCTGGTATAAAGGAGTGGTCGGTACATCAACTGTCCACATCTTCTGGAGTTTTTCAAACACCTGCTGGCGGACCTTGGGATCGGGATTGGTCTGTTCCTGGGTAAAGAGAGCATCCCATTCAGGATCCGAGAAATTAATTCCCATTCCCTTTGAACCGGAGGTTCCAGCAAATGCTGCGGTGTAGTTGTCCGGATCTATGTAGTCAGGATACCATCCAAGAAGATACATGGGCATCTCTTTGCTTTTCCACTTATCCTTGTAGGCTGCCCATTCAGCAGACTTCAAGTCAACCTTAACCATAGGTGTTTTCTCAAACTGTTCTTTAAGTACTTCTGCAAGGTGAACTTCGGTATCACCGTAATGTGAAGGGGTATACCACATGGTAAAAGTAAGAGGATTTGAAGCACTGTAGCCTGCTTTGGTAAGCAGTTCCTCTGCCTTTGCCACATTTGCATCGCCGTAAACAGATTTAAAATCATCAGTATGGTAGATCATTCCCATGGGAACCATGGAATAGAGAGGAGCATTCTGTCCAAGATAAACCTTGTCGATAAAATCCTGTCTGTCTACAAGAGCGCTCATTGCTTCCCGTAAGAGTTTATCCTTAAAGATGCTCTCGGAGGTTTCATAGCAGATGTACCGGATGTAAGGGCCCTGCAGCTTGTTGGTTGTAAAGGTGCTCTTTGCACTTAAATCCTTGATATCAGAGGGATTGAGTGTCTTGTATGCAAGATCGATCTCTCCTGATTCCAGAGCAAGTCTCATGGTTGTTGCATCGGCAAAGTACCGTATAATAATCCTGTCTACCTTTGGTTTCTCTCCGTAATAGTCGGGGTTGGCATCGAGAACGACCTCTTCGTCTCTCTTGAAAGAACTTACCTTGAATGCACCAAGCCCTACAAGCTGACCGCCGGTCATCTCGGAAGGATCACGGACAATCTTGTCTTCAGGATAAACATTCGGATTCAGCGGGAAGTAAGGCACTGTTGCAACGAGTGCGGGGAAATAGGCAATTGCATTGGGAAGAATAAACTTTACAGTGTATTCATCAACAACTTCTACAGATTTTACAAAGTCTGTAACCAGCCAGGAGGGGTCTCCCTCGAGAGCCATTACACGGTCGATTGACCACTTTACCGCTTTTGCGTTAAAGGGAGTACCGTCTGTAAACTTAAGCCCTTCCCTCAGTTTAAAGGTATATTCATCTCCAGCTGCATTCACCGTATAGCTTTCTGCAAGACCGGGAACAAGTTCGGTTGTACCGGGTTTGTATGCGAGAAGTCCCTGATAAATATTCTGAAAGATTTCCCAGGTATGGAAATCATAGGCCGAAGCCGTATCCATATCGGTAACCTTTTCCGTTGTGCCGTAAACGAGTGTCACTTTCTCAGGTGCTTTTTTCTTACAGCCAGTGAATAAAACAGCAATGGAAATAAACACCAGTAGCATAAGAATAAGAATTCTTTTCATACACTATTCTCCTTTTTAATATATAGTGTTAATATTCTAAACTTATAAGAGAACATGTCAAGGAGAAATCAGAAGAAAATATGATTTGGATACTTATATCAGGAGCCATTATTATTCTTGCTCTGCTGAATGGAACACCTATTCTCTACAGGGAAAATCCTGCTTATTCTGTTTTGGAAAAACGGGAGTACCTCTGTGAAGAATCCGCTCCGTTTCATGTGACAACCGGGTCAGACAATCTTGTCCTGTTTGTACACGGGTTCCCCAGCACCCCTGCCGTCTACCGATGGGCGGCAGAAGAGCTCTCAAAAGAAGGCTGGGACTGTGCGGCACCATTGCTTCCCGGATTCGGCACCGACTGGCACGACCTGCTGTCTACAAACTTCAGCCAGTGGTATGCATACCTTTCGGATTATTACCGGGAGATGCGGAATTCCTACAGGAAGGTCTTTATCGTCGGGACCTCCATGGGGGGATCCCTTACCCTTAAACTTGCAGAGGAATACTCCGGTACCAGTCTTGCACCCGACGGGATCGTTACCATAGCAGCCCCTGTTTTTGTAAACAAAATCTTTTTTTACGGTATAGTGAAAAATCCGGCCTATTACCTTGTGCGGACAATCGGATGGTTTATAAAGAGCCGGCAGGCGCAAAATATCACCTCCCCAGGCAAAAACGACATTGACGGAAGGGGAAGATGGCGGGGTTACAGCGGAGTATTTCCTGTTCAGACATACAGTCTCAAAATCGGATTAAAGGAAATAAACAGGGATTTAAAAAAAATAACGATTCCCCACCTGATAGTTCATGACAGAAAAGACAGGACGGTGCCTTTTTTAAACTGTTTCCACATTGCTAAAAAGGTTAACAGCTCTAACCTGGAGCTAATGGTAACCAACATAGGAAAGATAAACCACGAGCACCATAGTCTTCTGATCTATGATTCTACGAGGAAAATAGTTCTGGACAGAATCAGGGAGTTCATATCCGGTACAGTTTCCTAATGCCCCGGACACCAGATGTATCATTTCTCCACAGATAGAGGTATATATACTCATACAGTTTCTTTTTGACACACCTAATATTTCTCCATACACTATCAAAGGAAAGCATCTGAATCATATTTCTTTACATTATAACATTTTATATATTTTATAAAAATTGGCACACTCTTTGCTTACTAGTATATGTAAAAAGAAAAATAATTTACGGAGGTGCGATATGACATATTTAGTAAGGAGACCGGCAGATCTTTGGAGAGATTTTGACAGATCATTGGAGAGCTTTTTTACAGGTCCTGACCTGATGAGCAGAAT
>QNBL01000200.1 GCA_003641695.1 Spirochaetota bacterium | reverse complement strand
TCATAACACTTTTTGACTGGCGGGTTGGAATATTTGTATTTGTAAGCCAGTACATTATCTTCCGGCTGATTCTAAAATACAAATCAGAAGGGAATCTTGAAGGCGTATGGTGGGGTTTCTTTTTTACCCTTATTTCAAAAGTCCTTGATAAACTAAAGAATATCGCTCTTGATTCAAGGAACTGGAGGCCTATTGTCAGCGTTTATGCCTATAACACAGGAGCATGGAGAGAAACTGCACGCCTGGCGGAAGAGATAGCAACTTTTCAGGGATGGGCCCATTTAAATATTCTTTCTTCTCCCAAAGAAGAACCGGTTGATTACAGTTCTGTAAAGATTCCATGTTCTCTTGTAGAAATTTCCGACCCTGCTAAAACCGTCCTTACCTTAATACAGACATCCAACCCGGTAGGGATAAATTCCAATACCATACTCCTGGAATATAATGAAAAGGTTGATAACGTATCTATCCTCAATAAAGCGCTCTCCATGGAGAAGGATATTCTGCTGTTCAAGGGTGGAGAAAAACTTTCCAGAGAGGACCGTCTTGATATATGGTGGAGAGGCGAACGTAACGGGAACCTCATGGTCCTTCTTGCATACATTATCAACCGGTCTCTGGCCGATGAAGGGAAGCAGGGTTACAAAGTGAGAGTAATAAGAAAGCTCCAGGAAGACGAAAAAATCGAAACAACCAGAGAGGAGATATCCTCTCTCCTGAATAAAGCAAGACTTACCGGAGAAGTTTTGATTATCCCGTTTGACTCAATCCCGTTTATTGAAACTCTTGAATCAGTATCAGGAAGTGCCAGTCTGATAATGGCAGGGCTGCCGGGGAATTATATTGACAGCAAAAAAAGATCTCTTTTTAAACTGAATGAATTCTTCTTTACCAAGGAGATTAAAAAGTATGACAATCTTCCCCCTACCCTTTTCATCAGGAGTGCTAAACACATCAAACTTACAGAGGATTAGGGAACCAGGTACTTACCGTATACCGAACTGGCACAGAGGGTTAGAAATTTTGTCATATCACTGTCGCTCCGTGAGGTAATAATAACAGGAACCTTTGCTCCAAGAACAACATTTGCTACATCAGCAGACATTGTCATGGCCCATGCTTTGTAAAGAAAATTACCTCCGGCCAAATGAGGAACAATAAGGATGTCGGCCTTCCCTGCCACCGGGTTTCCTACAATTCCCTTATGTCTGACTGATTCTTCGTAAAGCGCAAGATCATAGGAAAGAGGACCATAGACAACTGCATCCTTCCACTCCATCTTTGTAAGCTCCTGGGCATAAATGGATGTAGGAATTTTCTCCGAAGCCTTTTCGTTCGCATCAAGAATAGCCACCCTGGGCCGGGACACGCCCATACTTTTTGCGACATCTATTGCATTCAGAATAATATCCCGGGCTGTTTCAATATCATTCTGAATAGTCAGTTCAGGGTTTATACCCGGATCGGTAAGAAAAATAAACCGTTTTAGTTTGGGCAGTTCAAACATACTGACAAGAGACAGCCTTCTTCCTGTACCAATACCTGTCTCTTTGTTCAGGATAGCTTTGAGCAGAACCGCAGTATTGATGTTACCCTTCATGAGCATATTTCCGGTTCCCTGTCTTACCAACTCAACCCCTTTAGCGGCACAGAGAAAATCAAAATTCTCAGTCTCTTTCTTTATCTCAACAACCTCACACCTATCCCTATGCTGTTCCCATTCCAGGGGGAAATACTCCGGATCTCCTACAAGGTAGGCTTTCTTTACTACACCCTCTTCAATCCCCATGTTCACCGCTTCAACCGCCGTCTCATTGGGAATAACCATTACGAGATCGACTCCTCCAAGATGTTTTGCACCCTGGATAAGGTCTGCCATCTTTCTGCTTCGTGAATGGTGGATCATGGAACCGCTGTTGTATACAGCAACTATGATCTTTGCCTTTTCCCCTACAGCTGTCAGAGCATGAGGGAATGAGGAATCAAAATAGATGGAATCACCTTCTTCGAGAATATATTCTTTTCCTTCTATTATTATCTTAAGAGTCCCCTCAATTACATAGTGAAACTCTTCACCTTCATGTACACTGTATTCAAGAGATTTACCACTGTATACATCTACAAGAAGCGGTACCATATGGCGGCCGGAATAGTAGGGAGCAAGGTTTTCGTAGTCATAACTCTTTCTCCGGTCTACCTTGACTCTGGAATCAGCTTTGGTGACAACAACACCTTTTTGATTAAATTCTTTACCATAAATTAGAGCGGAGATATCTGTGTCAAAAAAAGAAGCCAGTTTGAGCAGATCAGAGACAGAAGGTTCAACAGCCTTCTCCTCCACATCCTTCAGGAACGCTTCTCCCCTGTTAATCACCTCCGCAACTTCTTTGCGGGACAGACTCCTGCTTTCACGCAGCTTTTTTATATTCTCTCCGGTATGCATTCTGACAGCCTCCAATTATAATCGATAATAAAAGTATACTACCAAATTTGCATCCGGAGAAGAGAAAATTACAAAATTTTATTCGGCCATGAGCCGATTCAACGAACTTATCGCAGCCTTCAATGAAGCCATCGATATATTGGAATCCGTACCTACTCCAAAGGACTCTTTTCCGTCTTTAAGCTTGAGACTTATATATGCTACAGCGCGAGAATCTGCTCCCCCCTCTATGTCATGCTCATGATAACTGGTCAGAATAACAGGTTTCTTAATAAATCCGTTAAGCCCTTTAATAAAGGCATCAATAGGGCCGTTCCCTGTTTCTGAAAATTCATACAAAGTATTATTACACTCTATTTTTCCTGAAACGGTAGTTAATCCTTCCTTGCCGGAACGGCTGCTGTCCGCATCCATACTGATCTTCACATGTTTCAGATTATATGGCTGGGTCTTGTCAAGATATTCCTTTTTGAAATACTCCCAGATTTTCCGTGATGATATTTCCGAACCTATCTCCTCAGTGACTTTCTGTATCACTTTCCCGAACTCCGGATGCATTTTCTTGGGAAGCTGGTAACCATAGTCATTTGACATTATATAGGCGACCCCCCCCTTACCGGATTGACTGTTAATACGGATGATTGACTGATAGGTTCTTCCTACATCCTCGGGATTTATCGGTAAATAGGGTACTGCCCATATTTTGTCGTTCCGTTCCTTTCTCTTTTTGAAGCCCTTGTTTATCGCATCCTGGTGAGATCCGGAGAAGGCTGTGTATACCAGCTCACCTGCATACGGGTGCCTTGGATGAACCGGCATTCCTGTTGTCCTCGTATAGACCTCCTGGACATGATTAATATCAGAGAAATCAAGTTTGGGATCATATCCCTGACTGAACATATTCAAAGCCATAGTTACAATATCAAGATTACCGGTCCTTTCACCATTTCCGAAGAGCGTACCCTCCACTCTGTCCGCTCCTGCCATAAGAGCCAGTTCACTTGCTGCAACAGCAGTACCCCGGTCGTTGTGTGCGTGCAGGCTGACAAGAACAGTATCCCTGTTTTTTATATTGGAACAGAACCATTCTATTTGATCTGCATATATATTAGGTGTTGCCATCTCCACCGTTGCCGGAAGATTGAGGATAAGTTTCTTATCCTTCGTCGGTTCAAAAATATCCATTACCCTCTGACTTACTTCCAGAGCGTAATCGAGTTCAGTCCCCGTAAAACTTTCCGGAGAGTATTCAAACCGGATCCCCGGATTATCCAATTCATCGCTGATCTTCTTTACAAGAGCAGCTCCGTCTTCCGCTATCTTCAAGATCTCTTCTTTGCTCATATTAAAAACAACATCCCGTTGTAAAGTTGATGTTGAGTTGTACATGTGTACTATTGCCTTGTTCACACCTTCCAGAGCTTCAAAAGTTCTCCGTATGAGATGTTCCCTCGCCTGAGTCAGCACCTGAACGGTGACATCATCCGGAATAAGATTTTCTTCTACCAGTGCCCTCATAAAATCAAAATCCACCTGGGAAGCAGAAGGGAAGCCTACTTCTATCTCTTTAAAACCCACTTCACACAGAAGGAGAAACATCTCCTTCTTCTGTTCCGGATTCATGGGCACATCAAGCGCCTGGTTACCATCCCTGAGATCAACACTGCACCAGATGGGTGCCTCTGTTATGACTTTATCAGGCCAGGTTCTTTTCTTTAGAGGGATCTGTTCCGCAGGAAGATAGCTCTTAAAATTCATCTTTTTCATGATACACTCCTTTATGTACATTCCAGCGCAAAAAAAAGCCATGGGGAAAACCCATGGCTTTTTTTATTCAAGCAAGTTTACATTACTGTAAACCCCTGCCACAGGTTACTTTCCTGATAGAGAGTAGCTGAGATAGTAGCAGGTTTAGCAATAATACGCTCATATTCATTATGTGGCCAGAATAAACCTCTCCCGCAGTAGTGTCAAGAAGATTTCGTCTTAATATACAGTTTCGTTCCCGGATACGGACTATCTTTACGTAACTCATTCACCAATTTCTGAACTTTATCCCTGGATTGGACTGTAATATTCTCAATATCCCCGGGTTTTATCTTTCCGTCCTGGACATATTCCGACAGATCTACAGGTACTCCATATTTTACCAACGCTGCTCTTCGGCTGTACGGGGGAATTGCGTGGTTCAGCTTGTCTTCAAGTAATCGTTCCACTGTCTCTCCGAATCGGTCGAAAGTAGGATTATCCCGCACATAACCATAAGGATAGCTGAGGATACGCATTGCAATGAGCACATGATCCGCCCATCTCTTTGCATCTAAAAGCATTTCCCGGTTCTTTTCCGGATCCAGCATAATAGTATGAATATGCCTGCGGATAAACTGTGTCCTGACCCATAGAGAAATCTCCCCCTTGGAATCAAGTCCTATTTCTTTTTCCAGAGATACAATTATCTTCTCTGCACTTTCTTCCTGCAAGCCGGGGAAATCTACTCCTTCAACCTTCCCATATCCTCTACTCTTTAATGCCCGCTGCATGAGAGCCACTCCCGTTTTCTCCAGCAGGGAGATACTGTCATAAACATCCCTGCTATCAACCTCCAACTCTCTGGAAAGTGTTTCAAGCATGTCAAGGACTTCGCTTCTGCAGTCAACCTAATGTGTTACTTTGATTGCAGCGGGAACCATAAATACGCGTTCATTTTTCTTTTTTTTAAATATCCCACCCCTCTTGAACATTAACTATATTCTAATGATTATCTTTAAACACAGGGATTGTC
>QNBL01000199.1 GCA_003641695.1 Spirochaetota bacterium | reverse complement strand
TATAAGACTGAATACAAATCAGATGGGGAAACTATCTGGATACGAATGTCCAATGAAACTCCAATGAAGTACAAGTTTATCAGGATGGTAAATCCCGGGGATATATCAATAAATGTTAAGGTGAGAAAGGTTGATGAAGGACTGCTTTTTTATGGAGTAACCGGTGTTCACACCTTTAGTTTCCTGGGGCTTGAAAGAGCAAAAAAAGAATCCTTTTACAACAGAATCAAAGCTCTGTACGGATGGTTTACCAATAGCTTGCAAAAATAAGTTTTAAACAAAAAAACCGGTCAACTTTAAAAAGTTTACCGGTTTTTAATGGGCGATGACGGGATTGAACCGCCGACATCCTGCTTGTAAGGCAGGCGCTCTCCCAGCTGAGCTAATCGCCCTAACGAGGGGTAAATTAACATAGACAAAAAAATGTGTCAATAGAATCCTAAAAACTTTTTTTAAAACTTTAAGTCCCCTTTAATCTCTTCCCTCTTTGTGTTAGAATGCCCGCCGAGGTAAAAGATGTCTATTGAGAATATGAGAAATATTGGGATTATGGCACATATAGATGCCGGGAAAACCACCACTACAGAACGTATCCTTTTTTACACAGGCAAGAGCCACCGCATTGGAGAAGTTGACAACGGCGAAGCCACAATGGACTGGATGGAGCAGGAACAGAACAGAGGCATCACAATTACCTCTGCAGCAACTACCTGCTACTGGGATGATCATCAGATAAATATTATAGATACTCCCGGACATGTCGACTTTACCGCCGAAGTTGAAAGAGCTCTACGCGTTCTTGATGGCGCAGTAGCAGTTTTTTGTGCAGTGGGTGGAGTTGAACCTCAATCGGAAACAGTCTGGCATCAGGCGGATCATTATAATATTCCCCGTATTGCATTTATCAACAAGATGGACCGTCTTGGAGCAGACTTCTACGCAGCTGTAAAAGAGATCAGAACCAAACTGGGAGCTAATCCTGTACCGCTTTATCTTCCAATAGGCTCAGAGAATGATTTCGAAGGGATTATTGACCTGGTAAGGGAAAAAGAACTCCGCTTTGAGCCTTCAACCAACGGGAGTACCATAACTGAATCAGAAATAAGCAAAGCCAATAGGGAAATCACTGATGAGTGGAGGGAGAAACTTTTCGATGATATTTCCTCTTTTTCCGAAGAGATTACGGAACTCTTCCTGGAGGGGGAACACATCAGTGAAACCCTTATTCTTGATACCATAAGACGGGGGACTATTGACCGGGAGATTGTACCTGTTTTTGTTGGAGCTTCTTTAAAAAATGTTGGAGTCCAGCCCCTTCTTGATGGTATTATTGACTTCCTCCCCTCACCGCTTGAAGCTCCTGTCATAACGGGACACAAGGTAAAGGATGATTCGGAAGTAGAGGTGGAACCATCTGCAAAAAACCAGCCTCTGGGTTTGGTATTCAAAATACAAACCGACAGAGAGGCCGGGCCGCTTTGTTTTATCCGCATGTATTCCGGATCCATAAAAAAAGGAACCGCCGTATTCAATATAACAAAGCATAAGAGGGAACGAGTCAACCGCCTGCTCAGGATGCATTCTAACCGTCATGAGTCAATAGATGAAGTTATGGCTGGAGATATCGCGGTTGTAGTAGGGTTTAAACTGGCGCAGACCGGCGATACCATAGGATCTGAAGGGTATCAGGTCCTTCTTGAAAAAATGGAATTCCCGGAACCGGTAATTTCCATTGCCATAGAACCGAAAACCATATCCGATCAGGATAAGCTTAAGAAAGCCCTGGAAGGTTTAAAGAGAGAGGATCCCACCTTTACGGTGAAGGAAAACGAAGAAACAGGACAGCTTATTATTTCCGGTATGGGCGAACTTCATCTGGATATTATTGTCGACCGTATTTTAAAAGAATACAAGGTTGAAGCAAATGTGGGGAAACCTCAGGTAACTTATCGTGAATCAATTACAAAAGAGGTTATACATACCGAAAAATTCCACAAGCTCATCTCAGGCAAGGAAAACAATGCTGAGATTACCATTAAGGTTGAACCTGCCGAAAAGGGTGCAGGAAACGAAGTTATTAATAATTTGCCGGAAGGTCTTTTGCCTAGAGAATTTACCGATGCAGTAATCCGTGGAATTGACAACGCCTTCCCTTCAGGTATCAACTATGGCTATCCGACAATCGATATTAAAGTAACAGTCCAGAATGCTGTTTACGATCCCCTTACAGCCAGTGCATTTGCTTTTGAAGCTGCAGCATCTCTCGGCTTTGATGCTGCATGCCGGAAAGCAGATCCAGTACTCCTCCAGCCGGTAATGAACGTTGACATTCTGAGTCCAAAAGATTTTGTTGGAGAAGTGATTTCTCATATAACCACCAGAGGCGGTATTATTAACAGTCTTGAAAGTAAACCGACCTTTGAACATGTTCGGGCAGAGGTACCGCTTGCCAATATGTTCGGCTATTCTACAGCATTGAGAAGCATTACCCAGGGAAGAGGCACATTTGCCATGGAATTTGCATACTTTGCTAAAAAAGAAGGCGGTATTTAGATACATCCGCTGATTTTTGTTGACAACTGCAAATTCTGATTTTATAGTGAGTAATTCTATACGAATTATTTATGCAAGGAGGAATTATGAGTTTAACCACCGCTAACATTAGAAACATTGCTCTTGTAGGACACGGCGGGACGGGAAAAACCAGCCTTTTAGAACAAATGCTCTTTAACGGGGGTGTTATTCCAAAAGCTGAGCTTCCCGACTCAGGGAAAAGTGTAAGCGATTTTACCGATGAAGAGATTGAAAGAAAGATGTCTATTCACACAACTCTTTCAAGCATGGAGTGGAAGGAAAGCCGGATAAACATTCTGGATACTCCCGGAGTCGGAGATTTTGTCGGGGAAGTAGTAGCCTCGTACCGGGCTTCCGAGTCTGCTGTTATGCTTATTGGAGCCAGGTCTTCTGTGCAGATTGAAACAATCAAACTCTGGAGACGGCTGAACAACAGGCAAATGCCCAGAATCGTTTTTATTAATAAGCTTGACGTGGAACGGGCTGATTTTGAACAAACTTTTTCAGATCTTAACGACAGGTTCGAAAAAACTTTTGTACCGGTAACAATTCCAATCGGAACAGGAAACGAATACAAGGGTATAGTTAATTTAATTGAAAACAAGGCTTACCTGATTCATGATGAAGGTACCAACGACAAGCCGTCTGATATACCTGATGAAATGAATGAGCGGGTCGAAAAATACCGTTTAACTTTGATTGAAACAGCAGCTGAAGGCGATGATGAGCTGCTTGAAAAATATTTTGAGGAAGGAACGCTTAGTCCTGAAGAAATTAGAAAAGGACTTCAGGAGGGGTTGCGAAACTACAAAATAGTTCCTGTTTTATGCGGAAGTGCCCTTAAAAACAACGGGATTGCCTCACTCCTGAATTTTATTAATACTGCGGCCCCTTCTCCTGACCTCTATCAGGAAAAGGCATTCAACGATAAAGAGGAAGAAGTTGCTATACCAATGTCTGAATCCGATCCCTTCAGCAGTTTTGTATTTAAAACAAGTATTGATCAGTTTTCTGGAAGGCTTTCCTATGTAAAAGTTGTATCCGGAAAACTTACCTCTGATACCGAATTACTGAACTCCCGGGAGATGAAAAAAGAAAAGGGATCCAAAGTATACCGTGCAGTGGGTAAAAAACTTTTTGAAACAAAGGAACTTATAGCAGGAGATATTGGTGTTCTTACAAAGATGGACAGCGTTAAAACCAACGATACTATCTGCGATAGCTCCAGAGTTCTACATTTTAAGCAGCTTGCGCTGCCGCAACCTGTTTTCTCTGTTGCAGTTTCTGCGGCCAGTAAAAAGGCAGAGGATAAACTTAATGAATTCCTTCACAAAGCAACCGAAGAAGATCTAACTTTTACGGTAAATTTCAATACTGAAACCAAAGAGAATGTAATAAGCGGTATGGGTGAGCTGCATATTAATATTATCCTAAACAAAATTAAGGATAAGCAAAAGATTGAGATTGA
The DNA here is from genome assembly GCA_003641695.1 of Spirochaetota bacterium. GTDB lineage: Bacteria > Spirochaetota > Spirochaetia > B11-G9 > B11-G9 > B11-G9. Next base: position 1,203 of record QNBL01000199.1, on the reverse strand, counting down.
AACAAAAATACCCAAGATCGCTTACAGGGAAACTATAACCAAATCTGCAGAAGCAGAATATGCTCACAAAAAACAATCCGGCGGCCATGGTCAGTACGGAAAAGTCCTTCTCCAGATTAAACCGCTTCCACGGGGAGAATTCTTTTCCTTTAATAATGCCATTAAAGGTGGTTCGATATCCAAAGGATACATGCCGGGCATAGAAAAGGGAATTCTTGAAGGTATGAGTGAAGGTTTTCTTGCGGGATATCCTATTGTGGACATCGGGGTAACCATTATTGATGGTAAGGAACATCCGGTTGACTCTTCCGAAATGGCTTTCAAACTGGCCGGTAAAGGGGCCTTAAAGGAAGCTTTGAAAAAAGCAAATACTGTTCTTCTCGAACCCATTATGAATCTTAAAGTTTATATTGAGGAACAGTATCTTGGCGATATTCTTTCCGACCTCAGCTCAAAACGAGGCCGTGTACTGGGACAGGAAAGTCTTGGCGGCGGTATAATGGAGGTTGACGCAACTGTTCCGCAGGCTGAAATGCTCAGGTATGCAATAGATCTAAAATCCATAACTTCAGGAACCGGGTCATTTGATATGGAATTCGATCATTATGAGACAATTTCAGGTAAGATTGCAGATGCTGTTATTGCGGCTTCTCAAGCTGATAAGGATTCAGAATAAATACTTTTACTCCCCCCCTATTAAGTGAGGGGGGGGGATCCTTCAGATGATTCCTCCTTCCGTTTCTTTCTCAATTTACCGTGTGGTAATGGCTTTTCTACTTATTCCTGATTCCTTTCAGCAAGGGGTAATAAATCTTTCTTTTCCTGACTGATATGTTTGTAAGCAGGCCGCATTATCCTGCCGCCGTTTATAAGCTCCTCAATCCTGTGTGCACTCCAGCCTGCAATCCTGGCTATTGCAAATATTGGAGTGTAGAGATCTGCAGGTATTCCAAGGAGGCTGTAAACAAAACCTGAATAGAAGTCGACGTTGGCAGAAATAATCTTTTTGCTGTTTTTTATATCACGGAAAACTTTCGGAGTTAGTTTTTCGACCAAAGTATACAATTCATATTCATCAGAAGCGCCTTTCTCTTTTGCAAGTTCCTTGGCCTTCTCTTTAAGAATAACGGCTCTTGGATCAGAGTATGTGTAAACGGCATGACCCATTCCGTAAATCAAGCCTGTCCTGTCAAATGTTTTCCT
>QNBL01000198.1 GCA_003641695.1 Spirochaetota bacterium | reverse complement strand
TGCTGAGTATCGGCAACCCTATAGTTGGAGATCCGGTATACGGCCGGACATCTAAAAGTTTTCCAGGGTGTTCCCTTATGCTGCATGCAGCAAAACTCACTATCCTTTTACCGGGGGAAAAGGAGCCGAGTACTTTCTACGCCCCGATACCCGGCAGGTTTACAAAGTTTTTAAAAGATAATCTTAATTCATTTGATCTTCATCCGGATGATATTCGAGAATATCTGTAATGTCGGGATTAAACATCCTTTCGGCTTTAAGAGTAGAGGGCGGTCCATGTCCTGGAAGAATAATGGTATTGTTATCCATATATAAAAGATGTTTTTCAAGATAAAGTTTGAGCTTGTCCCTGCCGAGACTGGTAAGTTCCTTGTTTAATCTCCCGGCTCCAATGCTATCACCGGTAAAAAGAATATTCTGTATCTTAAAGAGGATTGAATTCGTAAGAGGTTCTGGAACACCTAAAACATTGACTTTAAATCCCGAAAGATGTAACTCCATTCCCGGATCTACTCTTACCGTTTCAATGTCATGTATCTCACCGGATTTGCTGTAGACTTTTGCATCATAAATCTTTAAAAGAGATCTAATTCCTTCTGTATGGGGGGAATCATCGTGGGTAATAAGTATATGTTTAATATAAAGGTTATTTTCTTCGATAAGCTTAAATAATTTAATGTTGAGTTCTCCGGGATCGATAATGATCGCATCCCCTTCTCCATCAGGACCGATAATATAAGTATTTGAGAACCCGTTCAGGATAAAATTATAAAAACATCTCATACTCAGAACCTTTCAAACTCCGCTTCTTCATAGTTGGAATATTTAAAGTTGACCACATTCCTTTTGCTTCGGTAGAAATCGGTTTTCTTCAGATTACAATCAATAAAAGTTACATTGTCGAGACAGGCGTTAGTAAAGTTTGTATAGTACAGATTGGAATCGTTGAAATTGCAATCTGAGGCTTGTACCCCTATAAAGTTCGAATTTACGATATCCGATCCGGAAAAGTCACAGTTTTCAAAGGATGACCCTGCAAAATTTGTGTACTTAATGATTGTGTGATTGAATTTACAGTTTTTAAATGAAGAAAATTGAAAAAGAGAAAAAAGTACTTTTGATTCACTGAAATTTACATTTGTAAAAGAACTGTTTGAGAAATTGGAAACAATAACATATTTATTTCGCAGCTCTGCATAGGCAAGACTGAGGTGTTCCATGTTATAGTTCCGGATTAGATTATCATCTTTTATAGTCTCCAGATAATTTTCAATTACATCGGATCTGTCTTTTATATGTAAGAGACAGTAGTCATAACCGGTGGCGGAATAGCTTTCGCAGCCGTCGTGTTTGCAGATGTCGAAGTTAAACATATACTGTTAAGACTATCAAAGATTACAGGGTTGTCAATAATTATTGATGAATATTGTAAAAGAATGTAGGATAAAGCGGTGAAAGAAAGACCCATTGCATTTTTAGATTCCGGAGTAGGAGGATTGACCTATCTTTCGGAGGCAAGGAAAATAATCCCGGGCGAGAGTTTTGTTTACGTTGCAGATAACGAGAACTTCCCTTACGGCGGAAAGAATTTTGAACAGCTCAAGGAAGTTGTTATATCTGTAATCGATAAAATTTTCGATCAATTCAATCCAAAAACGGTAGTTATTGCCTGCAACACAGCGTCTGTAATAACCCTGAAGTCCCTGCGTAAAAGATTCGGTATCCCCTTCGTTGGCGTAGTCCCTGCAGTAAAACCTGCTGCTCAGTATACAAAGAATGGAAGAATAGGCCTTCTTGCAACAGAATCGACAGTAAAGAGTATCTATACAGATGATCTTATCCAGGATTTTGCCCGCGATTGCAGGGTTTTCCGCTTCGCCGGAGTTCAAATTGTGGATTTTATTGAAAACAGGTTTTACGAAGCTGAAGAAAATGAAATCCTTGAGATTCTCCGCCCGGCTGTTGAATACTTTAGGCGGGAAAATGTTGACTCCCTTATCCTGGGATGTACTCATTTTCTCTTTGTCAGAGATGCACTGCAGAAGCTTATGGGATCGGGTACAAAAGTAATTGATTCTGTAGATGGGGTGGTTAAACAGCTTGCAAAAATCATCCAGGAAAATTATCCCCGGGTGGAAAAAAGTGAAGATCAATACTCCCGTTTCTATATAACCGGAACAAGCTACAGTAGAGATACATATGAAAAGTTTATGGATGATTTTGACATGGAATGGGGAGGCGCTATTTGATAGTGGAAGGAAGAATACTGTGGGGAATAAATAATATCTACTCAGTGAAATGCGGTAATAAAACTCTTGAGTGCCGTATCAAGGGTAAGGTATTAAAGAATGCCGCAAATGAATACAATCCCCTTTCAGCCGGGGATATGGTAAAGGTTGAGACTGAAGGTTCCGATTCAGGAAAAGGTCTTATATTCGAAAGGCTTGAGCGAAAGACCAGTTACTTCCGTTGGAACAAGAAAAGGAATGCACCGCAGATAATTGCCGCAAACTTTGATCTTCTTGTTGTTGTAGCTTCTGTAGAAAATCCTCCATTCCGCCCCAGATTTGTAGACAGGGTTCTGGTAATGGCAGATACAGCAGCCGAGACGTTGATTGTTGTAAACAAGGCCGATAATGAGATGCCGGTTGATCTTCTTGCCAGACTGAAAAACTACCGGGAACTGGGATACGATTGTTTAACTACTTCGGCGAAAGAAGGGATTGGAATAGATTTACTTAAAAACAGGATTGAGGGGAAGACCTCTGTTTTTTTCGGGCAGTCTGGAGTGGGAAAGTCTTCTCTCCTCAATGTTTTATTTCCCGGAATCGAGCTCAAAGTAGGTGAGATTTCTGTTAAATATAAACGAGGCCGACATACTACAAACTTCGCACAGCTGATCTACAGCGGAGAGACTGGGATAGTTGATACTCCCGGAGTAAGGGAAATAGAAATATTCGGGATAGATCCCGGGGAACTTCAGTTCCGGTTCCCGGAAATGGTACCCCTTATAGGTAAATGCAGGTATCCTTCATGTCTTCATATGGAAGAACCACGTTGTTCGGTTAAAAAGGCAGTAGAAACGGGGAACATCCACCGTGACCGGTATGAAAGTTATATGCGTATTTTAAAGGGAATATTGGAAAATGGACAGAAGAACTATACAGCTTCTTGAATTTGAAAAGATTTTAAAACTACTGATGGAGGACTGTATCTCTGAAGAAGGGCGCATGGTCCTTTCGCTTCAGGAATTTATCACACAGACAAAAGAGTTAGCCTCTCTGCATGATCTTGTTGGAGAAGTTAAAAGATACCTGGAATCTCCCGTACCCTTACCGTATCTAAACTTTGGTTATATTTCCGCGATCGTTAAAAAGGGAGCGAAAGAGGGGTCAGCACTTGAAGGGGATGAGCTTTACCTCGTTGCTGATTACATTATTTCTGCAGGAAAGCTTAAGAAGTATTTTCTTTCAGGAGATGTAACCGGTGCCGAACGGATAAAAGCTCTTGTTTCCGAATTTCCCGATGTCAATGATGTAGCCTCACAAATAACCGCTGTGCTTGAACCTACCGGAAGAGTAAAAGAAAATCACCCTGCAATAAGGAAACTTAAAAACGAACTCAAGAATATCCGCAGCAGTATATCAAAGGCGGCGGCTTCATATTTAAATGACAATAAGGATATATGGCAGACAGATACTCCTGCTGAGCGGGACGGAAGGATTGTTCTTCCCCTGAAATCAGATTACAAAGGACGTGTCAAGGGGATTGTCCATCATATGTCAGCACGGGGAGCAACTCTTTACATTGAGCCATTTGAGCTTCTTGAACTTAACAACAAGGCTACAATTATTGAAAATGATATTGTCGTCCAGGTAAGAAAAATTCTTAAAAGTTTAACTGAAACTGTTTCTGCACAAAAAGAAGAAATCATATCCTTGATTGGTAATGTTTCTTACCTGGATACCTTGATGGCAAGAGCAAGATACTCAGTAAAAAACAGGTGTTACAGAGCCCGGATAAGCACAAGAGTTACAGCATTAAATAAAGCAAGACACCCGTTGCTGGGAGAGAAAGCGGTACCTATTAACATCTCGATCGACGGAGATCTTAAAATTCTCATCATTACCGGTCCCAATGCAGGAGGAAAAACAGTAACTCTTAAAACGGTCGGTCTTCTGGCTCTTATGAACCAGTTTGGAATGGAGATTCCTGCGGAAGAGGGCAGTTCACTGCCTGTGTTTGAAAATGTTTTTGCCGATATAGGCGATGATCAATCCCTGGAAAATGCCCTGTCTACATTTTCTGGCCATATGAACACTATTTCAAGAATTATTAAAAGTTCTCAAGGCAGAACTCTTGTTCTTCTGGATGAACTGGGTTCAGGTACCGATCCTGCAGAGGGAGTATCGATCGCTATGGCTGTTCTTGACTCTTTCCTCGATCTGGATTCCGTTGTGCTTACGACCTCCCATCATGGTCTGCTGAAAAACTATGGATTTACAAAACCTCATGTAGAAAATGCATCCATGGAATTTGACCGGGAAAATCACAGCCCTACATACCGGGTTATTCAGGGGATCCCCGGAGAGAGTCATGCTATTGAGATTGCTCGATTAAGCGGTCTGGATCCTTCCATTGTCGAAAAAGCTGAAGGTTACATGCGTTCTGAACAGTCAGATATAAGTACAATGATCAAGGAGCTGGAGAGAAAACAGAATAAACTTCTGGAAAGAGAAAAAAGGCTCAAGGAAGATATCAAGAGATACGATCTTGCCGTTCTCAGCCTTAAGCAAAAGGAGAATATGGCAAGAAAGGATGGATTCTCATCATTGAATAAATTTTTAAACGAATCCAGAAGGAATCTGGAAAATCTTGTAAAAGAACTCAAAGAGGGGGAACTCACCAGGGAAAAAACTCTAAAGGTAAAGAGATTTGCTGCAGAGATAGAGGATCGGCTGGAAGTGGAGAAAGAAAAAATATCGGCTGCCCGGGCAGAAGCCGGAATAAATAGTGATCTTGATTTGAAAGAAGGGATAAACGTTCTTGTCGGTAATTATAAACGTAAAGGGGTTCTTCTAAGAAAAGGCAGGGATGATTCCTGGGTTGTTCAGGTTGGAGCGGTCAGAATGAGTTTTCCCGTTTCAGAGATAACTCCCTCTGGAGAATCTGAAAAACCGGATAGAAGGCATTCTGTAGCTGTATCAGGGGTTTTCTCGGATAACCAGCCTTCCTTTACACTGGATATCCGCGGTATGAGAGCAGAAG
>QNBL01000197.1 GCA_003641695.1 Spirochaetota bacterium | reverse complement strand
TCTGAATACTCCTTATAATATCCCTGACAACCCCTTCCTGAAGGAGTTCATCATTAATCTCGCCGTCAAGGGCAACTGTTAATGACCCTTCGTTCAGGACTTTCATGTTTTCTTTTTCAAATCTCTGGACAACAATGCTTTCCTGATTAAGTTCAACAGAACCGCCGTCAAAATCAAGGTGCAGCACAGACCCGTCCATAATTGACTGAATCTCATTCATTGAGAGTTCTTCAATCTTGCCGGCAGCTACCTTCATGTTTTTCCCGAGCTTACGGCCCAGAACCTTAAAGTTTGCCTTTGCCTTGTACTCGACAAGGTCCTCTTCATTATCCTTAAAGAGTACATCTTTTACGTTTAGTTCCTCTTTGACAATATCCTCCATCTCCATGAGGATTCTCCGTTCCCGGGTATCCTTGGTAACCAGGTATATTGCCTTTAGCGGCTGCCGTGTCTTTAGTGAATGTATACTCCTGAGAGCTCTACCCATTGAAACTGCTTTTCTTGTAACTTCCATCTTTTCTTCCAAATCGAGATCCCGTTTTGTATTGTCTGCAACAGGATAATCTGCAAGATGAATGGACTCCGGCATGTTATCAGTTTTAAGGTTCTGATAGATCTCCTCGGTAAGGAAAGGAATAAACGGTGCTGCTACATGAATAACCTTTAAAAGAACCGCATACAGGGTTTCATACGCCTGTACCTTGTCAATGTCGTTCTCCGACCTCCAGAATCTTCTTCGTGAACGTCTGATGTACCAATTATTCAGAAGATCAATAAAATGCACTATCGGTACAATAGCCCTGTTCAGGTCATACCTGTCAAGATTTTCAGTTACCTGAAGAACGAGATTCTCTGCCTCCGAAAGTATCCACCTGTCCAGTGGATTTTCGAGATCATCATGCAGTCCCTCGGGGGAAAAACTGTCAATATTCGCATAGGTAACAAAAAAGCTGTATGCGTTCCAGAAAGGGATGATAAAACTCTTTAGAACATCCTTCACACCATCATCGGAAAATTTGAGGTCCTCGGCCTTAACTACCGCAGAGTTCATAAGAAACATTCTTAAAGCATCTGCACCGAATTTATTTATTACTTCAACAGGATCCGAAAAGTTCCGTTCAGACTTCGACATCTTTTTCCCGTCTTCAGCAAGGACAAGACCATTTACAACAACGTTCTTAAATGCGGGTTTATCAAATAGAGCAGCAGCAAGGATTGTCAGAGTGTAAAACCATCCCCTGGTTTGATCCAGGCCTTCGGAAATAAAATCTGCAGGGAAGTTCTTTTCAAACCATTCCTTGTTTTCAAAGGGATAATGTATCTGTGCATAAGGCATTGATCCTGATTCAAACCAGCAGTCAAGGACATCGGGGATTCTTCTCATGGTGCCCTTTCCGTCCGGACTCGGCCAGGTAAGTTCATCAACAAAATGCTTGTGAAGATCAGGAACTTCTACTCCGGCTTTCTTTTCGAGTTCCTCTTTTGAACCAATTACCTCTATATGATCTGATCCGTCACACTTCCAAATAGGTATAGGATTTCCCCAGTACCTGTTCCGGCTTATTGCCCAGTCTCTTGCCCCCTCAAGCCATTTTCCGAATCTGCCCTTCTTAAGGTGAGCCGGCACCCAATTTACCTGGTCATTGGCTGCAAGCATTTTTTCTTTTATCTTACCAATATCAACAAACCAGCAGGAGATTGCACGATAGATTAAAGGTTTCCTGGTTCTGTAGCAGAAGGGGTAGCTGTGCTTATAGTTCTCTCTTTTAACCAGCTTACCTTCCTCTTTCAGCCGTTTTATAATAGCCTTGTCTGCATCCTTGACAAACTGTCCCTGATACTCGGGGACCTCTTCTGTAAACTTGCACTCTGCATCTATCGGACATACTACAGGGACTCCTGTATCCTTCATTGCAGCATAGTCCTCTTCACCGAATCCCGGTGCAGTATGAACAATACCGGTACCGTCTTCAATGGTCACGTAATCTGCAGTCAGTGTCCTGAAGGCATTCTGATCCGACAGCTCAGCAAAGTATGGAAAAAGCGGTTCATACTCTATTCCTGCAAGTTCACGTCCTGCGTAGGTAGCAACAATTTCGTATGCTGATTCATCCTTGTAGTATGAAGACAGACGTTCCTCAGCCAGGATGTAGAACTCGTCGCCGTCTTTAACCTTAACATATTTAATATCCGGGCCCAGAGCCAATCCCAGGTTAGAGGGAAGCGTCCATGGTGTGGTGGTCCAGGCGAGGAAATATGCATTTGCCTCATCTTTTAACTTGAATTTCACCGTAACCGCAGGGTCAATTACATCCTGATATCCCCCGAGATTTACTTCAAAGTTAGACAGCGGCGTAGACAGCGCGGGGCTGTAGGGCATTATATTGAATCCTTCATACATCAGGCCCTTTTCCATAAGCTGTTTTATTATCCACCATATGGATTCCATGTAATCTGGATCCATTGTTTTGTAGTCTTTCTCAAAATCTACCCACCGGCCCATCCGGGTAACAATGTTCTTCCACTCGGCTGTATACCGCAACACAATAGAACGGCAGGACTCGTTAAATTTCGCAACACCAAAGTTTTCAATCTGATATTTTCCTGAAATACCGAGTTCCTTCTCCATCTCGTATTCCACAGGTAGGCCGTGACAGTCCCAGCCGAAACGTCTGTCCACCTTTTTCCCCTTCATGGTCTGATATCGGGGTATAATATCCTTTATGGTTCCCGGTACAAAATGTCCGAAATGAGGCAGCCCTGTTGCAAAAGGAGGACCATCGTAAAATACGAATTCATCTTTTCCTTCGCGGTTATCAATTGACTTCTTGAAAATATTTTTTACATCCCAGAATTTCAGTATTTTCTCTTCCATCTCTGGAAAATTCACCTTGGAATCTACCGGTTTATACAAGAGATCCTCCTCGTTCGCAATTATTGTATTTCTCTGAATTTATAACCGTTAAAGCTAATTTTTACCCTATTCTCAAGAAAAGAGCTACCCCTGTCAAGTGTCATCTTTTCATTTTTTTATTAAGTAGTTTTCGTATTTACCGACAATATAAAAGAATCGGACAAGGATGTCCGTAATCTTTATACACAATCAAGGAGGATTGTATGATAATCAATCACAACATGAGTGCCATTTTTGCGCAGAGAGTCGGAACGAGAAACAATCTGGCTATCAGTAAAAACATGGAAAAACTGTCATCTGGAATGCGGATTAACCGTGCCGGTGATGATGCTTCCGGACTTGCTGTATCTGAAAAGATGCGCTCACAGATCCGCGGTTTACGAAGAGCCCAAAAAAATGCTCAGGATGGAATTTCCTTTATTCAGACCACAGAAGGATATCTTCAGGAATCCCAGGACATTCTTCAAAGAATGAGAGAACTTGCCATTCAAAGTTCAAACGGTATTTATTCCAGTGAAGACCGGATGCAGATTCAGGTTGAAGTGAGTCAGCTTGTAGACGAAGTAAACAGGATTGCTTCCCATGCACAGTTCAACGGCATGAACATGCTGACAGGACGTTTTTCAAAGCCTACAGGTGAAAATGTAGTAGCCGGCAGTATGTGGCTTCATATCGGAGCGAACATGGACCAGAGAGAGAAAATCTACATCGGTACCATGACAGCACAGGGGCTTGGAATTCAGGGGGTTGGTGCAAAACCGCATTCAGCTACTTTTATTTCAATAGCTACACCAGATAATGCCAATATTTCTCTTTCGGTAATTGATAAAGCTCTTACCAAGATCAGCAAACAGAGGGCAGATCTCGGTGCTTACCAGAACAGACTTGAATATGCTGTTGAGGGATTGAGTGTGGGAGCAGAAAATCTCCAGGCTGCTGAATCAAGAATAAGAGACACAGACATGGCTGAAGAGATGGTCGGATTCACCAAGAATCAGATTCTTGTTCAGACTGCTACTGCAATGCTTGCACAAGCTAACCAGCAGGGTCAGTCAGTACTTCAGCTTTTTCAGTAGATTACTAACTTTATTACTCTCCTCAAGGCGGGATCCACAATGGATTCCGCCTTGTTTTTTCCTGTCTTACTTGACACTTTCAAGACTAGATTGTTAACTGTCTTAAATGAAAAAGAAAGCACTGCTCAACAAAAAACTAAAATCATTTGCCAGGATTTTTAAAGATCACGGATATTCCTGTTTCCTTGTCGGCGGTGCCCTGAGGAACTTCTACGCAGGACTGGAACCTTCTGATTTTGACTTTGCCACCGATGCCACTCCCGAAGAAGTCGTATCAATGTTCAGACATGTAATACCAACCGGGATCAGACACGGTACAGTAACTGTTCTCTATTCTGGTGAGCAGTATGAAGTGACGACGTTCAGAATAGAGAGTACCTACTCCAATGCCAGACACCCCGATTCCGTTTCCTATAGTAACTCGATTTTTGAAGACCTTAAAAGAAGGGATTTCACCATAAATGCCATTGCTCTGGACATGAATACCGGGGAACTCATTGATCCGCATAATGGAATAAAAGATATCGGCATAAAGCTTATCCGTGCTATCGGTGACCCTCTGGAAAGATTCAGAGAGGACGGTCTCCGTATAATGAGGGCTTGCAGGTTCACCTCTCAACTGAACTTCAGGATTGAGCATGAGACACTCTCTGCAATGAATAAAGCGAGAAAAACTCTTTATAGTGTATCCATGGAGAGGATCAGAGATGAGGTTATACGCATTCTATCAACTAAAAAACCGTCCATAGCTTTAAAGATCATGGAGCAAAGTTCTATTACTGCACTTATTCTTCCGGAACTGATTGCATGCCGAGGGGTTATGCAAAAAGGCTTTCATGATTTTGACGTTCTTGATCATCTATACTACTCCTGTGACGGTGCAGACAGGAATAATCTTGTCGTACGACTTGCCGCACTTCTTCATGATATAGGGAAACCCGCTTCCCGGGATTTAGATGAATCCGGAGTCTATACATTTTACAACCATGATGACGTATCTGCAGAGATTGCCGAAAGAATTCTTAAGAGATTTAAGTTTCCCAATAACTTAACAAGGCAGACTGTGCATCTTGTTAAAAATCATATGTTTAATTATACGCCGGAGTGGAGTGATGCTGCAGTCCGTAGATTTATCGCAAGGGTGGGAATTGACAGTCTTGATGATCTGTTTGCATTACGTGCAGCCGACCAGTTTGGTATGAAAAATAAAACTACTGACAGCCCCCCCCTCTTTGAATTCAGGAAGAGAATTAACACCATTCTGGAAAATGAAAAGGCATTCTCCATAAAGGATTTAGATATCGATGGAAGTATTCTTC
>QNBL01000196.1 GCA_003641695.1 Spirochaetota bacterium | reverse complement strand
CTATATAACAAAAAAGCCTTTTTTGATTAGTTCAACCTTTTCACCGGAGTAGGTTTCGGCTGTTACGTCCACATCCGGGGAGCCGATCATAAAGTCGGTATGCAGGTTCGAGATATTTGCCCCTTCTGTTTTAAGTTCCTCTTCGCTCATGTTACCGCCGCCTTCAATACATTCAGGGTACGCTGCTCCAAGGGCTATGTGGCAAGAAGCATTCTCGTCGAAAAGGATATTGTAAAAAACTATCCCTGAGCGGAAGATTGGGGAATTGCTGTCAACCAAAGCAACTTCTCCGAGATACCGGGCTGCTGGATCCATGGAAAAGTATTCTTCAAGAACATCCTTCCCTTGCTCAGCTCCAAAATCAATTACCTTCCCCTCTTTGAACTCCATCCAGGCTCCTTCCATTATTTTCCCGAGAACCGGAACCAGTACGGGGCGGGTAACCGCAACCCTGCCAGTGGCTGTTCTGAAATCCGGTGTTGTAAAGACCTCTTCAGTGGGGATATTGGGAGAGAATTCAACACCATTTGCAGCAACGGAGCTTCCCCCCTTCCAAACAGCCTTTTTATTCAAACCTATCCTTAGATCAGTTTCAGGACCCAGAAAACGGATTGTTTTTATCTTCATACTGTTCAAAACTCCGGCTCTCCGCTTGAGTTCCCGGCTGTTTTTTTTCCAGAGAGCCGCAGGATTATCACTGTCAAGTCTCAGTATCGGAGTCAGAACCTCCCATAGTTTTTCCAGTGCCTTATCCGGATCATCTATCTTCATAATTTTGACTGCAGCTTTCCTGCTTGGAACAAAAACAACGAGCCATTGAATGGCATTGTTCTGTACCTCTTTGGAGAATGGACGTTTTGCTTCTGCTACAGCTTTGGCTATCGTTGAGTTCTTTTTTGGATCGAGCCCGGTCAGGGAATCGGGATCCTCCTCTCCTTTTAAGGCTATAAGTGCCCATTTCTCTTCAAGCATGGTTTTATACATATCGGTTCTGAATTTCGGTACATAGGTAAGGTACTCCTCCCTGGAGTTTTCCACTCGGGCTTTGTAGAGGTACGGGTTTTCAACTTCATTGGAATCAACCCGTACGTACTTTGCTCCTCTTTTGTATGCTTCAGCTGCTATAACAGCAGCAAATCTCCAGTGAACCGGTTCGGTGCGGACAAGAAGGTTCTGTCCTTCCTGCAAATTCACCATCTCTATAATTACCCGGGCGTATTTCTCCAAAAGTGTCATTTTCTTGCTCCTTGTCAGCTTCCCCCTACTATATATGATCTGTGTGATATAAATCAACGTACAATCTGAATCTCTTGTTATTTTAACTGCCAACAAGAATACAGCTGTATGCCAGTGATCAATTTTGGTATATACTGTTTGCCATGATAGCAATAGGTGATTACAACAGGCTTAAAGTCAGTAGAAAATACAAGGGAGGGCTTCTCTTTGAAACAGAGAGGGGAGAACTATTCCTACCCAAAATAGAGACTCCCGAGGGGATTGGCCCTGGTGATGAGATAGAGGTTTTTATCTACAATAAGGATAAGGGTGAGCTTGCGGCAACTACAGTGAGTCCTCTTGCAAGGGTAAACGAGTTTGCAGCCCTTGAAGTTGTGGATATACAGTCCTTTGGCGCGTTCCTTGACTGGGGGATAGAAAAGGATCTTTTTCTTCCCAATAGGAGACAGACAAAACCAATTCAGATAGGGGAGAAGGTTGTAGTACGCCTTGTACCCGATTTTGAAGGGCAGGGAATAGTTGCGGATATGGATTTGGAGATTTATTTTGAACACGATACTTCCGGATTAAAAGAAGACAGGGAGGTTGCTCTGATTGTTTACGGACTCAGTCCTTTGGGGTTCAAGGTTGTTGTAAATAAAAAGTATCCGGGGCTTGTGTACCGTTCAGAAGGCTATCGGGAACCGGTGATAGGGGATGAACTTTCCGGATATATTGCAAAGATCCGGGAAGACGGCAAGCTGGATATCAGCCTCAAAAAGAAAGGGTATGCTGCGGTAACTGATTCAAAAGAGCTTTTACTGGAAGCGATAGAAAAAGCTGGAGGATTTCTCCCCCTGCATGATAAGAGCGATCCTGAACTTATAAAAGATAAACTTGGAATGAGCAAAAAACTCTTTAAAAAAACCGCAGGAACCCTGTACCGTGAAGGGGTAATAGTTATTGAATCCGGGGGGCTCCGGCTTATAAAGTAACCGTCAAGGAGTATTGGTTTGTTAAGCAGAGTTGAGAGTGTATTTCTGGAAAAGTCAGGTGAAGAATTCAGGTATGAACCTGATGAGAAGATCGGGGTACTGGTTGTAGATAACTTTCCTTCTCTTGGAAAGTTGACTTCTCTCCGGTTTCTGGAGTGGGTCCAGCAGAACCCGGAAGGTGTTATTTCTCTTCCTACCGGAAAAACTCCGGAGTACTTTATACGGGAGACTTTACGGTATATAAAAAACTGGGAAGATCCTGCTGTTACGAAGGAGCTTGAGAAGTACGGCATTGAACCTTCAATAAAACCTGACTTCAGCGGATTGCACTTTGTACAGATAGATGAGTTTTATCCCATAGATCCTGCTCAGCACAACAGCTTTTACAACTACGTTACAAACTACTATATAAATGGATTCGGACTGGATAGGGACAAAGCTCTTCTGATCAACTGCGAGGAGATCGGTCTGCCGGAGGGGAAGTCTCTTGATGATGTTTGGGGAAACAACGGAGTGGACCTCAGCCTCCGTTACCGGGCTGCTGCGGGATTAAGGGAAGAGCTTCAAAAGGAAGTACTATCGAGGATTGACCAGTGGTGCGTAGAGTATGAGGACAAGATACGCAGTCTTGGAGGAATAGGATTTTTCCTTGGAGGTATCGGCCCTGACGGGCATATCGGTTTTAACGTAAAAGGCTCCGATCTTCACAGCACAACCCGGCTGACAGAGATAAACTACGAAACAATGGCAGCGGCTGCAACAGATCTTGGGGGAATGGAAGTTTCTTCAAAGAGTCTTGTCATTACCATTGGTCTGGAAACCATTACTGCAAATCCAGAGTGTACTGCTGTGATTATAGCAGCCGGGGAGGCCAAGGCAGGGATTGTTGCCGATTCCGTACAGCATGAGAGGGATGTCCTGTATCCGGCAACTGCCCTGCAGATACTGCCGATGGGGCGGTTCTATATAACCAGGGGAGCATGCGGAAAACTTCACGCCCGGAATGTAGCGGAATTTGCTCAAAAAGAGTCGGTAAGTGAGGAAGATATTGAAAGAATTATAGTTAACCTATCCGTCAAGACCAACAAGATGATTGCATCCCTGACAAAGGATGATTATCTTTCTGATGATTACGGTAAAATTCTTCTTTCGAAACATTCCCGGACGGTTGAGGAGATGAACAGGTCTGTGAGGGATTCTCTTGTTAACAAGATTGAAGCAGGAATCAAATCTGCCGAGAATAAGGTTTTCCTTCATACAGAACCCCACCATGACGATGTTATGCTGGGCTATCTCCCCTATGTGGTTAGAAATATCAGAGTTCACAGTAACAGCCATTATTTTGCTACCTTTACCAGCGGATTTACTGCGGTAACAAATGTGTATATGCTTGATTTGTGCCGGAGACTGAAGACTGCTCTTGATAAAAATACATATAACTTTGGATTACACTTTTCCCGGGGATACTTTGATCCCGAAAATCAGCGGTACAGAAACCGGGATGTCTGGAAGTACCTGGACGGGGTTGCTTCAAGGTCTGCAGAAACCAGAGAGGAAGGAACCTTCAGACGTCTTGTGAGAAATATTATGGATTTGTACGGTGAGACTTCCATTGAGTCTGTCGGTGTACGGGTGGACTTTCTTATAGAGTACTTTGAAACCAGATATCCGGGAGAAAAAGATACTCCGGATATACAGAAACTAAAAGGAATGACAAGGGAGTGGGAATCAGCATGTTTGTGGGGATACTTCGGCTGGAACGGTAATTCCATATATAATCTTCGATTGGGGTTTTATCAGGGAGATATCTTTACCGAGGAGCCTACCGTCTCCAGGGATGTTCTCCCGGTGGTAAATCTGCTCAAGGAGGTAAAGCCGGATATTATCTCAGTTGCCTTTGATCCTGAAGCCAGTGGACCGGATACCCACTACAAGGTAATGCAGGCGGTGGCTGAGGCTGTCAGGATGTACAAAGGGAGAGCAGATCTTGAGATCATAGGGTATCGTAACGTATGGTTCCGGTTTCAGCCCCATGAGGCAAACGTCTTTGTTCCCGTTTCGTTAAACATGCTCACACTCCAGAAGGAATCTTTTATGAATACCTATCTTACTCAGAAGTCCGCGTCTTTTCCGAGTTTCGAGTACGACGGTCCATTCCCGCTTCTTGCCCAAAAGATACAGGTACAGCAGTACGAGGTTTTAAAGACCTGCCTGGGAAGGGATTACTTTTTTGACCACCCCAGTGCACTCATTCGGGCAACACGGGGTTTTGTGTTTCTCAAAAGAATGAATCCGGATGAATTTATCAACCATTCGAGAGAACTAAGGCGAAAGGCAGAAAATAAATAGGGTCTTTTATACAACAGTATAATGTAGTTATCGAATCTTTCTCTTGAGCCAGTTTAATGCAGATTTCTTGGCACTCCGGATCAGCTCATCCTTGAGGTTGGTGCTCCCGAAAGATGCTGAAGCTTTTTGTCCGGTATCTCCGTGTCCTCCTCCGGTTTGTTCCCAGTTAACTGATTCCTTCCAGTGCTGATCTTTCGTCAGGAACTTTGAAAAAATATCTTTTACCGTATCAATTTCATAATTAGATTCACTGCTTTCATACATCCCTGAACTGTCCTTGTACTGGAGAAGAAATCCCGGTCCGCTGTACGCAGTCTGCACAAACTCTGCATCCCCCAGAATCGCATGTTCATTGTCTCCGCCCAAAGAATCGAGTTCTTTTAAAAGCTGTTCCTTTTCGTTTACATCGACTACTCTGCCGTTTGCAAATTCCAATCTCATACCTTCCTCCTGATAAGATAAAGTGTACTCCAAAAAGAACAAGGTTTCCAGTGAAAAAAATCAGTGTTTACTTCAATGAGCTTTTCAAAGTCTCAGCAATCGCTTCTAGATTGTCAAGATAATCCTCCGCCAGCGGATCAATGGGAATTACTGCTGTTCCTGCGGCCTCTGCAATGATCTCCACACTGTGCTGCTGGAATTCAGGCTGGACAAAGATTACTTTAACCCCTTCCTTTTTCACCTCTGCCACCAGTTTGTTGAGTGATTTGGGGCCGGGAGCCTTTCCCCCTGTTTCTATTGCCTTTTGCTTTAAACCGTACCT
>QNBL01000195.1 GCA_003641695.1 Spirochaetota bacterium | reverse complement strand
CAAAAGCGGTGGCCCAGAGGAGACATGCTGTTATAGCAAGAGCATTTATTTTTTTCATAACGAAATGTTTCTCCATATAGAGGTTTTTAATCTGCTCATGTTTTTTTCTCGACCTCAATTTTAAGCCACCGTTTACTTAAGTATCCTGCAAAAAGAATTGCAGCATGGCCCAGCTGATAGACAGCAAATCCGCTCCAGGCAGAATATACTCCCCACCCGGGCTTCAGCCAAAGCAGGAGAACAGTCAATCCTAAAATAAAAAGTATGTTTGTTGTTGACTCGGAAAAGAGAACATATCTGCCCCAGCCTATTCCTGCAAAGATCATTTCCAGGGTATATCCCAGAACCTCAATAAAAAAGAATGCAGCAAAGAAATACATCGCCTTGAGTCCTATGGCAAGCACATCAGGATCTTTGGTAAAAATACCAACGATACCTTCCGGTGCTAAAAAGACGATTACCAGTATTAATCCGCCGATTACAGAACCGATTCCAAATGCTCCATGCATCAAAGTAATTGCATCGTCCCTGTCCTCAGCTCCAAGAGCGTTCCCGATCAGGATCGATGCCCCTCTTGCAAATCCTCCGACGATCGTTTTGTTTATCCTGAAGATTGAGAAAATAACATGGGTCGCGGCCAGATATACCGTTCCTATTTTACCGATTATGGATTCGTACACCAGAAAGACCGTCAGTGCAAATACGTTCTGAACAAGCACCGGGGAAAAAACCTTCAACATGTTGAATATCATTTTAGGCTCAATTCTTCGAAAGTGTAGAGCTCTGTACTGTCTGATTCTCTTTTTAAATAAAACGACACCCAAAAGAAACAGACTCTCTAGAATTCCGGCGCCAATAGTACCGAGAGCTGCTCCTGCTATACCCAGAGGAGGGAATCCCCACTTACCGAATATAAAAATATAGTTGAGAAAAATATTTACTAAACTTCCCCCTACATTGACAACCATTATATAACCGGTTCTTCTGACTCCACCGAGAAATCCGATAATGGACATCATTATTCCCATGACCGGAAGCGCCCATCTGATAACTCTGATATAAGAAAGTGCAAGGGGTACAAGATAAGGGTCCTTGATAAGAAGGGAGAGCCAAAAGTGAGCGGAAAAGGACAGGGAAAAGGATATAAATCCCATAATAATTCCGGTTACAATCCCGTTATCCAGCGTATTGCCTACAAATAGTGCCTGTTCACTGGAAAACAAACTTTCTTTTCCTGCATCTTTAAGAACCTTTCCGTATCTACGGGCAGCGAGAACCTGCACTCCGACAGAAACAGGCCAAATAAAGGTTGTAAGAATTCCGGTAAAAAGTCCGGCCATTGCTATAGCTCCGAGTGATTCGGTTCCCAATCTTCCTACCATAATGGTATCCGCTACCTGGAGAAGATAGAAAGATAGATTACCGGCAAGAAGCGGAGCTCCGATGGCTAAAATTTTCTTTATGTATTTTCCTTTCTCTTTCTTATCCATAAAATTAAGGACACAGTATCAGTTTGCCCCCTTATGATACAACCCCATAGAGAATAAGGATCTACTGTATAGAGTTGTTGAGGAAACAGAGGTACTGTTGAAATTCTGTAATTTTATGCCGTATACTCCTGAATATGAGAAAGATAGTAACAACGGTTCTGTTCAGCATAATCCTTTTCCCTCTTTTTCCGTCTGCCCCCTATACTGGATGGAGGCAGATTAAAACTGACCACTTTACCATTGTTTTTGAGGAAAAGAGTAGAGAAAGTGCTCTGGAAGTAGCAGGTTTCTGTGAAGAGGTATATGAAAAAGTTACTGATTTTTTCGGCTCCCATCCCGGCAATATTTTAACCATACTGCACGATAGAGCGGACATTCCCAACGGCAGCTTTTATCCGGCACCGCCTCACCTGAACCTGTATGTTACCTCACCTTCGGTTCCAATACTTGGCGTGAAGGAGGGTAACTGGCTTAAAATTCTTCTTACCCATGAACTTACCCATTATGTTAATCTTACCTACCGCAAAGGGATATTCCATTCTCTTTCAAAGGTGCTGGGGAAAAGCGTTTCTGCCGCTCCGGGGGCATTAATGCCCGGCTGGGCGGTTGAAGGAATAGCAGTAAAGCTCGAAACTGATCTTACAAAAGGGGGCCGGGGAAGGAATCCGTTCTTTGAGATGGAGTACAAGTCACAGATCATTTCCGGCCGGTTCTATGACTGGAAGAAAGCGGTATATCCCTCAGTCTTCCCTCCCTACGACCGAATATACCAGGCAGGATATCTGATCAACGATTATCTGTCCCGTACCTACGGTGATGATATTTTTGTACGCATATACAGCAGGTACACTGCGATCCCTTTTTTGGGATTCAACCATGCCGTTAAAAAGGTTACCGGGGATTCTGTCGAGGAAATATTTGCCAATATGAAAGAAGACTTACGGCAGCGCTACTCTGTCTCCCAAAAATCATTCGGTACCCTTGTTTCTCCTGATGTAACCGGGAACTACTACTTGCCTGTACTATCTGAAAAGGGATGGATCCTCTACCGTCATACCCAGGATAGAGAAAATGCCCTTGTTCTGTATAACCCTGAAGCAAAAACCGAGAAAATCCTGGCCAAAGTTTCCCTGCACGACTATGCTTCTTATACTGCATCCCGAAACGGAAACAGGATTGTTTTTGCTTCCCTGGATATCCGTTGGAATCATCCTGCCGGAGAAGAGTATACTTCCGATCTTTTCCTTCTCGACAGCTGCGGTAAGGTTTCCAGAATAACCCGGGGCAAACACCTGTGGCAGCCCGCCCTGTCTCCAGACGGGAAAAAACTTGTAGCAGTTAAGAAAAACGGGCAGTATTCTTTCCTTGTTGAGGTGAATATTGGAACAGGGAAAACCCGGCCGCTTTTCAGCATACCGGCAGCCAATATCTACACACCTTCTTTCTCTCCAAATGGCAGAAGTATTGTATTTACCATAAATGAACGGGGGAAACAGGAAGCCGCGGTTCTTGATGAAACAGGGGATGTTAGAATTATCTCTGATACCATGGGGGGGGAAAAGTATTTCCCCGGATTTCTAACGGATAACTCGGTTGTATTCTCTGCCGATACAGACGGGAGTCTTGCACTTTATAGAGTTACCTTTTCTGCACTTGACCGAACCGGGAACATCGACAAGATCTGTGATGATCCCGTAGGTGCTTATGCCGGAACTCTTTACCGGAACAGTGTTGTATACGGATCATACTCTCCCGAAGGATTCTGTCTCAGAGAAAAACCGCTCCCGACCGAACCTGATCAGACAGTCAGAACGGTAATCACGACACATATGAACGAAAACTACAGTAAACCATACGAAGCGGAAACAAACGAGAGTACATATACAGACCATCCTGAGTTGATCTTCTGGCTTCCTGTTCCCTTTTCTCTGGACCCCTTTGATTCATCACTCTCCCTGGTTCCGGGCATTGTCTCATACTTCCTCTCTCCCATGGGCAAACTATCAGTGGAAACTGCTTTTTCACTTTCAACATCTCCTGTTCAGCCCGAAGGAATGTTCAGCTTTCAGTTTTCCGGCGGACCTGTACAGATTCAGTACTCCCTTCTTCAGGGGTATGGTAAATCTGCTGATAAAGGACAGGGGATACAGACAACAGTACAGAGTCTGGATGTTACGCTTCCGTTTATTCAAAGGCACCTTCTGGGAACAGGAACTCTCCTGGCCGGATCTGCAGGAGGAATTGACCGTTATTCCCTCTATTCACCGGCGGATTTTTCTTTTCTTTCCCCCTCTGCCCCTGGTTTTGACTCGCATTGTTTTTTCGGTTATACCGGTATATCAGCCGCCATAACCCAATCAGGCAGTTCTAAGGACATCATCCCGCCACGGAATTTTTCCCTTTCCGGCTTTCTCTATTATCCGCTAATCCCGCTCTCTGATACCCCCGGATGGAACGGCAGAATTTCCATATCAGTCCCCTCCTTTATTAAACATCATGTTATCAGAGCCGGGATCAGAATAGGGAACTCAGTTACCGGCCTTGACCTCCGTCCGGCTCTCCGCGGAGGACTGCAGAGCACCATAATTCAAGATACGGAAATTACGGCAGGTGTCGATTACCTCTTTACCCTGGGTATTGTTGATATACCCATTGTGAGCGGGCTTTCCCTGCAGGGAGCAGCCGGGGGAATCCATCTGGAAAAGGAGGCTGGTTTTGGTAAAGAGGTATTTTCAACAGACTCCTTAATCTATACCGGTGCTGAGATAATCTTTCGGATTGGATACATGACCATGGTCCAGAATCTTGGAGTGGGTTTTAATACCAGGATTAATACTTCCGATCCTTCAAATTTTAATCTGTTTAATGATACAGCACTGTACATATTCCTGGGAATTGACAGTTTTTATTCAAACAGAATCGTTGATAAACACAATTCCGGGCTTTCCGGGATATATTGATATCCCAAGATCCGTTTCTCCGGCTTCATTAACCTTTACCATTTTTCCGGCCATCTGAAGGATAGATGATTCCGACAAACCGTATTCGTTTAAATCCATTCTGCCGATACTATCAGAAAATTCCCATTCTTCAACATTTTTATAATGGATTTTTCCGATAAAAGGCTCAACGTCATTTCCATTAAGCTTTTCCTCCAGCACCAACGGTGCTATATCATCAGGGTAAAGCCTGTCATTAATAACTACATAATGCTGTTTCATTCATACCTCGATACAGAAAGAGGGTACCATTCGGTACCCTCCAGTTCTACTGCACCGTAGTTTCTTACTTTACGGTGTATCTTCCCTTTACTTCAGGAGTAATAGTTCCGCCTAATGACTGAACGTATTCAATAAATGCATCCCTCTGCATCAGAGAAGAATCATACTGATCAATTTTGTTTTTGAAAACGGAGTATCCGTCTCCGCCGGCTGCAAGGTAGGAGTTTGTTGCAATTCGGTATACCTTTTCAGGATCTACCGGAGCTCCGTTGATCTTGAGATCAAGGGCTTTACCCGCTGCCGTATCAAAGGTACATGAAACACCATCGGAAACCTGAGGCATGGCGCCATGGCCTACAACGGTTGCAGCTCTGTCAAAAAGAGCTATGACGTCTGATCCCTTTAAACTTACCATCATGATCGAGTTGTCAAATGGCAGAACTTCGTAGATAGTTCCTTTCTTTATCTCTCCTTCTGCAATATCAGTTCTTATACCACCACCGTTCTGGAAAGCAAAGTCTGGTTCCAGGTTCTGGGTTTTTGCATACCACAGCATGGAATCTGCAACCATGTCACCTATAGCAGTTTCAGTCTTCCGGGTATCCTTATTGAGGAAGGGAGCTGTTGCAGTTCCAATCTTTTCATCAAGAACAGCT
>QNBL01000194.1 GCA_003641695.1 Spirochaetota bacterium | reverse complement strand
GATTCCGAACCGAAAAATTCCACCGCCTCATTGAGGTTATCCTTGATAGTAAAAAACTGAGAAAATCCAAGAAGCTGGAAAACCTCGTAAACTTTAGGCTGAATTTCAAGAAGGACCAGATCGCCGCCCCGGGGCTTTACTGCCTTTAAAAAGGCGGTAAAAGAACCAATACCGGTACTTGAAACGTAATTTAAACCGGCACAGTTAAAAATCAGCTTTGAAAACCCGTTCTCTATGGCTTTTGTAACCCGCTTTTGAAAAAAATTGGAATTATACGTATCAATATAACCAGTCAAATAGAGTACTAGGCAGTTCTCAACTTCATCAACCTTCTGAAGTCTGATTTTTAAACTATCATCCTTTTCTTCATCAAATCCTGGTACAATATCGTTGTTAGCCATACTACCTCTTTCTATCCGGTTTTCAGGAGAAACCACTCTCCCATTGAATATATTATCAATGTGTTAAGCTTTTATCAAGCTTTTAAATTAATTTTCGGCAGATAGATACTTTATCTACACTGCATAAACCCATATTAATACTAAATTGGATCAAAAACAACATCATTCTTGCTGATTTTTCCTCCTTCAGAGAGAACCTCAGCTCTTAATAGTACATTCCTGAGCTCCCGTATATTGCCGGGCCAGTCATGATTCTGCAATTCGCTCAGAGCAGAGGAGGTTATCACCGCTTTTTTCCCTGAAACAGAAAGAAAATGGTCTGCAAGGAGGGGAATATCTCCTATCCTTTCCCGCAGCGGCGGTATATGCAGGTAGAGAGTGTTTATTCTGAAAAACAGATCCTGTCTGAAGGATCCTTGTCTAATTGCTTCAGGAACATTCTTGTTGGTTGCAGAGATTACCCTGACATCTACCGGGATGGATTCCCGCCCTCCTATCCTGTAAATCTCATTTTCTTCGAGAATCCTCAGGAGCTTCGCCTGAGCAGTAACGGGTACTTCTCCGATTTCATCAATAAACAATGTCCCTTTATCCGCCATTTCGAAGTAACCTGCACTGTTTACCGCACCAGTATAGCTCCCTTTCACAGTACCGTAAAGCTGGGTTTCCAGAAGTGTTACCGGAATCCCCCCTGCATTGAGTACCAGATATGGTCCGTTTTTTCTGTCTGATACCCGGTGAATGATCTGTGCTGCCAAATCCTTACCTGTTCCTGTTTCCCCATTAATCAGCACAGCAGCATCTGATCCTGCAAACCGCAGAAGATTCCGCTTGAATGCCTTTATGCCCTTTGACTCTCCAATCATTATTTCAAGTTCCGACGGGTAAACATCAACCACAGTACCGGGAGTACTATTCATTCTTACGGCTTCCAGGATAGAGTCTTTTAGTCTTTCCAGTTCGAAAGGTTTTGCCACATAGTCAACAGCACCGTTTTTTATTGATGCTACTACATCCTGAGGCTTCTCATACTCTCCAATCACTATGACAGGCGGAGCTCCCGGAATCTCTTTCAGTTTTCTGAGAACCTCATTGTACTGCATATCATTAATACTTTTATTAAGCAGGACAACATCCGGATTCCTGTTCCTTACAATATTGATACCGGATTTACCGCTGTATGAAGGGATAATACTGTAACCTGAAAATGAGAAACGCAGAATACTCTGCCACTTTTTGTCATCATCAATATTTACAATGCTGATCATTGTATACTTAAGCATAATAGCTGCTTTTTAAATTACAATAGATATTGTAAAATTAAAGAATAAATTCGGAAATTATATCATTAATTTCTATTTCTTCGCCGCTTCTGAGATAAAAAAGATAGCTCCGGGCCGGTTTTGAATAAATTTCAGACAGTGCTTTGCGGTAGATATACAGCTGCTCCGAATAATCTGAAGGTTTCATCTGCTGATCAGTCTTAAAATCTACAATAACAATTTCATTCTCCAAAACAGCAACCAGATCCGCCTGCCCGTTTATATAGATTTTTTGCCCCTTTTGATCATACTCAAGCAATACAGAAATCTCTGATTCTATTTCAGCGGTTTTCAAAAATGAATCTGCAAAAGATGATTCAAGGAAATTCGAAGCCAGTTTTTCTGCATCCCTGAACAAAGCAGAACGCTCCTTATCAGTCAACCCGCTGAAAAGAATAGATCCTGTCAAATCAAAGTCCTGCTGTTTTATTCCGGATTCTATAACCTTGTGACAAAAGGTTCCGAAGACACCTTCAAGCCTATTCTTTTTAATAATGCTATCAGAACTAATTGAGGGAAGAATCTTTTCAGGTAAGCTTACCGATAGATTCCCGGATACTGCTTTGAGTTCTGTTGCAGAAAATGAGTTCCGTGAAAGATCTCTCGGGGAAAGAGGCAATTCTTCGTACAGCTCCAGGATTTTATCCGGATCTATCATGCTTCCTCCTGTAGTACCTGCTGAAGTATCTTCCTCCCGGTAATCAGGAATTATTTTCTTAACAATACCGGCATCTTCAGGGATACTCCTTTCAATCATATTAAGAAGCGTTCTTTTACCGGTGTCAGTGTCCGTATTCCTTCCGTTCTTTCCATGTCCGCCGAAAAGAAGGAGATGGGTCTGTGCTCTGGTCATGGCTACATACAGAAGCCTTTTTACCTCCGCAACCAGCTTATTCATGTTTTCCGATTTTGCAATGGAGTAGAAGTAATTTTCACTGCTCTTTCCCTCTCCTCCGGCTTTCAGCGATACTCCGAAATCTTCAGAATAGAAATAGGGTTTCTTCTCTTCCACCCCCTGTCCCGCACTGCCGGTGTCAGCAACAATAACAACAGGAAACTCCAGCCCCTTGGATTTATGAACAGTCATAAACCGTACACCCCTGTTCTGCTCCCTCAGTATGTCCAGATCATCAATTTTTTCATACTTCCCTAAATTGTTCCGTATAAAATCAAGAAACACAGCCAGGTTCTCTCCGGCAGAATCGGACCGGTCTGCCAGCTCCTCAAGATAATCATAGTACTCAAGATACCCCTCATACAGTCTGTTATTCATTAAAAGGTACCGGTATCCGCTCTCGTACCACAGAATTCGGATAAGAGTGCTCTTTGGTACCCGGTCCCGCAGACTCAGTAATCGATGATAAAGCTGCTTTCCCCTCAGATAGCTCTCCAGATCATCCTTTTCGGGAAAAATCTCATTGTACATTTCCTCCGGCAGAGCAAATGCAGGCTCGTGTCTCATAAGTAAAAGTGCTGAAACATCATCATTCAGATTAAGAAAGGGAGATCTGAGAAGAGCGGCATAAGCACTCCTGTCATCGGGATAAACCAGAAGCTGCAGAAAACTATACAGATCATTGACGGGGGCTTCCATAAAAAGCGCCCTGACACTGTCTACAGTAAAAGGAATATTAAGCTTCCTGAAGTACTTTTCATACTTAATCTGCTTAACTGTGGATCGCATTAAAAGAGCAATGTCGCTGTAACCGGCAGGACGGGGAGAACCCTTTTCCCCGGGAATCATAAGTTCACCATTCTCCACAATGCTTCGGATTGTAAGAGCAGTATGGTAGGCCTCAGCCTCGGAGGCATCCAGGAATTCGGGATCCCGGTCCTCTACATAGGGTTTGTAGTGAAATTCCAACTCAGGGGTTATCCCTTCTGCAGGGTCCCGGGTCTTTAGAGATTCAAAAACTGCTTCATAGGGAGCTTCAGCACTTTCAAATACCATTTGGAAGAAACCGTTAAAAAAATCTATAAGTGCAGGTTCACTTCGGTAGTTCCTGTTGAGAGATATAAAATTGCCCCCTGCAGACACAATCTCACCCTTCAGTTTTTTAAAAACAGAGACATCTGCTCCTCTGAAGCTGTATATTGATTGTTTTTCATCTCCTACAAAGAACAGCTTCTCTCCCTCAAGGTCCTCTGCTTTCGGAATGGTTGGAGATTCTTTTCCCTTTTTCTCGGCAAGGAGGAAGAGAAGTTCCTTCTGAAGAAGGTTGTTGTCCTGAAACTCATCGATCATGATATGGGTAAACTGATTCTTGTAGAATCTTCGCAGGTCTGTATCTTCGAGAAGAATTTTTACGGACAGCACGGCAACATCCTGAAAGGAAAGAAGTCCCTGTCTCCGTTTCTGTTCCAGAAATTCCCTTTGAAAATCTTCAAGTAAAGCGAATACTCCCTTGATAAGAGGAAGGCTTTTTAACGACCCCACAGCATTCATGAGGAGCTTCTGCTCCTCCCTCAGCTCCCTTACAAGGTTTTTTTGTATTTCTGCATCTGCACTGCTGCCCGCTTTTAAATTCAGTTTCAGGGATGAGAGAATCTTCTCCAGTTCTTCTGCATCACTAACTCCATCCAGAGAGGGTGTTTCGGTACAAATTCTAATATTTTCATTAAAGGACTTTCCCTTTCCGGGGGGCATGGCAGCAATTCTGTTCTTCAGTGCATCAACGGTTGCTGATTTTTCAGCTAAAACTTCCTCAAGCCTGTTTTTCTGGAGATGGTAAGTGTTATCAAAATTCACCGGATCCCCTATGGTAAAATGATCAACCGCCATGGATACAAATAGTTTCGTAAGTATGTTCTCGAAACCATGAAGGGAGATGTATTCTCTCAGAAACCTGTTGCTTTGTCTCCGGAGGATAAAATCAAGAGCAGACCGCTCTGCCAGAGCCATTACTTCCTTATTATCGGTATTAAATTCTGCAGGAATCCCGTATCTGTATGCACCGCTGCGTACAATCTCTGCAGAAAAACTGTCCAGAGTTGAAATCCGTGCCTTTTCAAACCGTGCTGCCTGCTCTGCGACAACAGGATTATCTTTATTAAGAAGCATATCTCTGTAAATCCGCTCATACATCTCTGCAGCGGCTTTCCGGGTAAAGGTAAGCGTGAGAATGCTCTCTACCGTGGCATTTCCTTCTCTTATAAGACGGAGAAATCTCTTTGAAAGAACTGTTGTTTTCCCGGATCCCGCTCCGGCGGATACCACAACATTACGGTTACAGTTAACAGCCTCAAGCTGGTTTTTATCAAGCTTCAAAGTACCCATTATTACCTCACTGTAAAC
Organism: Spirochaetota bacterium; assembly: GCA_003641695.1. Taxonomy (GTDB): domain Bacteria; phylum Spirochaetota; class Spirochaetia; order B11-G9; family B11-G9; genus B11-G9. The sequence goes on along the minus strand of QNBL01000194.1, from coordinate 398 downwards.
CGTGTCCGGCAGATATTTCTGAAATCACAGGAATCACAGTTGCCGGCGGAAAAATCACCGGTATCTATCCGTGCTTTCATGGCTTCAACGAGATTAAGCATCTCTTCAATCCTTGCATCGATTCTCTTATCTTCCCGGCTCATCCCTTTCCTGCCACTGCTCTCATCAAAAAGCTTTACATATTTTTCTTTGCCAAAGTTGTAGTAGGAAGCGGAGTTTACCTTTTCTCCCTCTCCCTCAGCCAGGAGGATGTAGAAGTAAAGCTGAAAGGATGCAGGGATGCCATCCTCCGGAGCAAGGCTGGAAACAGAGGGGGTATAACTCTTCTTGTAATCCACAAGAGAGCGGAAATCCCCTGACCGGGAAATTCGGTCAATCCTCCCTCTAAGCAGAAGCTT
>QNBL01000193.1 GCA_003641695.1 Spirochaetota bacterium | reverse complement strand
GGAAAAGATATCCTTGAGAACATCATTCAGATCTTTATCATCATCGATTATAAGAATTTTTTTACCCTTACGGGGAGAAACCAGGGATAAAAGTTCTTCGGGAATTCTCATCCCTCTCTCTTCCAGAAAAGAAACAAAATCCTCTGCATATATCCTGTACTGCCCCCCCGGGGTGGTAAAAGCCTTGAGATGGCCGTTCTTAACCCAGTTGATGGCCGTCTGGTTTACCACTCCGCAGATATTAGCAACCTCCAGGGCGGAAAAAATGCGGACTTTCTTAGATTTTTTACCCATTGTCATCCCCTGCTACTTTATTCATCATTTTAAGTATACCAAAAACATCCAATATGTCAATCAATATTATTACTATAGTTTAACACCAGGTTGTAGGAAAAACCTTTGGAAAGCAATTTTTTTATAATTTTTTCTTTTGTAATACCGCTATGCCTCTGAATTTTAGCCGCTGCCCTGCACATAAGGGAGTATTCATCCTCATCGGCAAGTTCTTCCTGTACCATTTTTTCAGCCAGGCGCATCCCAACCCCCGCTTTTGTCAGACCGGTAACGAGAACTCTACCCCATTCAGAATGTCTTTTAAGCCTTGTACGGATCCATATTCTGCAGAACCTCTCCTCGTCCAAAGAACCCTCATCTTCAAGTGAATCAAGAACTTTCCGTATAATATCCTCCGGGAACTCTTTTACAAGGAGCTTCCGCCTCAACTGCATCCGGCTGTGCTCTCTGTAGGAAAGAAGATCCAGAGCCTTCTTCTTTGCCAGAACGAAAAGAGCATACCTCTGTATTTCCTCTATGCGGGGGAAAGAAAAAATTTGACCCGGAAAAAGTCCGTGTTTTGCAGCAAATCCCCGGGGAACAAAAAAAGAGGAGCCGTCGGACAAAAGACATTCATCCTTTCCCCCTGCTCCTCTTTCGATTCCTGTAACGGTAATATTAACGTTTTGAGAACTGGAACTTTCTCCGAGCTCCTCTCTGCCCATACTTCTTTCTCTCGACCATTCGGGGATCTCTGGTAAGAAAACCGTTGGCTTTCAGCGATTTCCTGTTAGTTTCATCATAGGTTACAAGAGCTCTGGCAATACCATGCCTGCAAGCTCCAGCCTGTCCTGACGGACCGCCGCCTTTAACGTTTATCAGTATATCATACTTTGTTTCAGTATCCGTCACAGCAAGAGGCTGCTTAACGACATATACAAAGGAGGGATTTCCGAAATAGTCGTCAACCTTCTTCCCGTTTACCTTTATATCGCCGTTTCCCTCTCTCAGGAAAACTCTGGCAACGGCTGTTTTTCTTCTACCTGTTCCTAATGCAAGATTTTTAACCACTTAATTACTCCTGACCTTAAATTTCCACTGCTTCAGGTTTCTGAGCAGCATGAGGATGATTTTCCCCGGCATACACCTTCAAATTCGTAAAGAGCTTTCTTCCCAGGCGGTTGTGGGGAAGCATCCCTTTAACCGCATGCTCCATCGGATAAGTGGGTTTTCTCTGAATCATATCAGAAAACCTCTCTGCGGTCAGTCCTCCGGGATATCCCGAATGGCGGTAGTACATCTTTCTGTCACGCTTATTTCCGGTTACTTCAACTTTGTCTGCATTGATAATAATTACGTAATCACCAACTTCCTGATGAGGCGCGTATTCAGGTTTGTGCTTGCCTCTTAATAGATTTGCAGCTTTTACAGCTACTCTGCCAAGTCTCTTACCGGAAGCATCAATAATATACCACTTCCGTGTAATATCCCTGGGTTTAACAAATATTGTATCCATTTACTTCTGCCTTTATATATAAATATCAAACTGATAATGTAACCAATTGCTGTGGAACGGACTGCATTTTTCCATATTTGGATGATAATGTCAATATTCCACCCCTCTTTTTATCTTAACTAAGCGGGTAATAAAGGCCAGAGAGTAAAAAACAAGAGGCAGGATCTTCAGGAGGGCCTCTAAATCCAGAACTTCAGATATTATATAAATCTCACTCTGAATAATACCAAGAGCGGAGAATGATGATACCAGAATCTGAACATACTTTAACAGAACGCCGATTATTAAAAGAACCCACTCCACCTCCCTGGTTTGAGACCAGAGCATTATTGCAAGAAACGTAACAACCGCTCCGGCGGTCAACTGGGACGAGATCATCACTATATCTTTTAACGGCATTACTGCATCTCCTTTACAACCCTTAGAAAGTTCTTAATATGTCCCGGCTCGAAGGTCAACGGAATTATTCCCGGAATACTGCTTTCCGGCGGCAGCAGAACCCCTGCTTCCAGGGACTTTATAAAAAAGGTCCGGTACTTGCGTTTATCCATCTTGAAAAGAAGGTATATCCCTTTTCTATCCCACAGGGAGGAATTAAACACACTAAAATGCTCTCGGCTTACGGCTGATTCAACCTGTACCAGCTCATAGATAATCTTTACCGTACTATTCAGAGCAAAGGGTGAGGGAGAACCCCCCTTACCGGGTTTCAGGTTTTTATCAAATACGGCAGCTATTCCGGGAGACATTCCTTCCGGAAAGGGAATTGCCGGAATAACAACCGGTGGGCGTTTCTTTACTGTTTGTAAAAACGGACGCCAAAGCGTAATTTCACCCGTTTCCCCTTTCAGGGGATCTGCTATCTTTATTGCTTCCATCTGCATTCCGAAAACAGAGGATAAAGCTCTGTACATTTCAAGATTGTCCCGGTAAACATGAAATGAAACCGCCCCGGGGAAAAGCATTCTCAGTGCCTTTTCAACTCTCAGCTCATAAACGGAAGGGTATCCTGCAATAAGTCCCTTGGCAGCAGTTGATTTTATCACCCGCTGCAGGCCATCCGGACGATGTCCCAGAAGGGCTCTTCCTCCGTCCTGATAAAGGTCGAGAAACCGTCTTCCGTCGGCGGTGTACAGAAAATACCCTCGTGCTCTACGCAGGGGGGGAAGAAATTCATCAAACAAAGTATTATCCATGAGCATCTACCATTCATTATCGGGAGATATCTTCTCCAGATCAGTATATTTAGGTAAAAACTGGGCCGTTCTGCCGCTTTCAAACCGGACAAGAATAACGGTATCCCTGCCATTGTCCCACTCTTTCCACACCTGTCCGGTTCCGTAATCGTTGTGGTAAACCCATGTTCCCGGAGGAAATGAGTTAACACTCCCCCCTCCGCCGCTCTTCGAGTCTATGCAGCTTTCTGGAAGCTCGTTTAAAAACCGGGAAGGATATTGAATGGAAAGTCTTCCCCATATCCGCCTCTGCCTGCAAGAGGTAAGGTATAACTCTTTTTTTGCCCGGGTAATACTTACATAGAATATTCTCCGTTCCTCCTCCAGAGCATCCTCATTTTCATCAGGGCGGGAGGGAAACAGTCCCTCTTCCATTCCGGTAATAATCACCCTGTCAAACTCCAGGCCCTTGGTGTTATGCATGGTAATCAGGGTTACCCCGGAAACATTAGCGGCATCGTTGCCGGCAAGACGGGTACGGTCGAGTTCCATATCCTCGAGAAAATGCATCAGCCCCTCTGCTCCCGGCGGATAGTTTGAAGCTGCATTCACCAGCTCCTCAAGATTCTTTACCTTCTGGGTCCCGGACAGTTCGTCAATCTTTTTATAATAACCGAGGAGACCGGAATCAGATAGAATCATCTTTAAATAATCCACGGGTTGAGAGTCGTCAAGCTCCTGTCGAAACCTCTTTATCATACCCGCGAATTCTCTCACCGACACACTGCTCTTTCCCGACAGGAGTTCAGCCGCTTTTTCGGAAGCGGTAACGAGATCTTCGCCGGTTGAGTACACCCGGTCCAGAATGACAGAAAGTGTCTTTTCCCCTATGCCCCGGGCCGGCTTGTTTACCACCCTGGAAAATGCTATTTCATCTGAAGGATTCAAAATTATGGAAAAAAGGGCCAAAGAATCTTTTACCTCTTCCCGCTCATAGAATTTCAGAGACCCTACTATCCTGTAGGGGATCTTCCGGTTTAGAAAATAGGATTCAAAACTCAGGGACTGGGCATTGGTCCTGTAGAGAATGGCTGTCCCTTCCAGATTCCCGTCCTCCAGGAGTTTTGCACAGAACTCAGCCTCCTCGGTTTGATTGTTCAGCACTGACACAACGGCCCTTGGGCCCTTTTCGTTTGTTGTCCAGAGTGTTTTTCCCAGTCTGCTGCTGTTTTTTTTCACTACCTCCGAGGCAATCTTGAGGATAGTCTCAGTGGAACGGTAATTCTGCTCCAGCTTGACAACCTCAGCTCCTTTAAAGCTTTCGGGAAAGGTGAGTATATTCTTGACCTGAGCCCCCCTGAAACTGTATATGGACTGATCATCATCTCCAACAACACATATGTAGCTGTCCTCTCCGTAAAGCTGTTTTAAGAGCTCATACTGGGCAATGTTTGAATCCTGATATTCGTCTACAAGAATAATACTGAATCTTTTCCGGATCCTTTCCCGTAATTCCCCGTTTCCCTTTAAAAGGCGCAGCGGTTTAAGGATAAGATCTCCGAAATCTACACATCCTGTTTCTGCCATTCTCCTTTCGTACGCAGCATACATGGACTGGAAGGTACCCTCAAAACTTATTGCGGACAAATCATCATCAGGAGACAAACAGAAATCCTTGGCTCTGCTTATTTTGCGGGCATAAGGTTTCAGATCAGCCTTCCTGTACTCAGGAAACAGAGAGTGAAGCAGGGTTTTTGAGTCATCGTCATCGTATATCGAAAACCTGGCCGGAAGATCAGCCAAATGGGCGTTACGTCTTAAAAACCATGCTCCAAAGGAATGAAATGTCCGGATCATGACATTCTCTGCTTCCGGGACCATAACCGATACCCGGTTCTTCATCTCCATGGCAGCTTTATTGGTAAAGGTAACAGCAAGAATTGACCGGGGATCCACCCCGCAGCAATCAATAAGCCAAGCTATCTTGGTGGTTATTACTCTGGTTTTCCCTGAACCGGCACCTGCAAGGATCAGCAAAGGGGAACCGGTATGCATAACAGCTCTCCGCTGTTCTTCGTTCAGTTTTTTTATGTAATCCCGGTCACTACACTTCATCTGCCGGCAGTGCCTCCAGATCGATACCGTTGCTCCGGACAATCCTGCACCGTACAACATCTCCGGGTTTAACCCTGTCTGTAAGGATCACCGTGCTGCCGTCAACCTCCGGAGCCTGCAGAAACCCTCTTCCGAAAGAGAAGGGGTCTCCTTCGACATTTTCCTCCACCAGGATATCCATTTCCATTCCGGCAAAACGTTCCATCCTCTTTATTGTAATATCTTCTTGTTTTTTTTCCAGAAGAGGTAAAAACTTTTCAGCCGCCTTGACTGCCATATTATGGGAAAAAGCATTTCTCATGCGGTAGGCTTTTGTATTCTCTTCTCTGGAGTATACAAAGAACCCCGCCCAGTC
>QNBL01000192.1 GCA_003641695.1 Spirochaetota bacterium | reverse complement strand
CGTATGGTCAGTTTTCTCTTCGGCCAGATAAATTGAACCTGCCCAAGACCATCGGCATGCTCTGCAGCGAGATTGTATTCAGCCAGTTTAATAAACTTCTGTTCCTCCCCTGTCAGTACCTGAAGTACAAAGTAATTCATATGACAAATTATCATGCAACAGCAATATCTTCAATACTGCCGGGATTTATGCCGATAGAACGGATATGAAACGATTATACACATTTGTACTGTTGGTTTTACTGACCGGTGCATCTTTATCGGCGAAGACAATATTTATTTATACAGTTTCCGAAGGGACTGAGGAGACGCTTAAAACGAGTGTTCCCTACATGGAGGATGGTATATTCAAGACTCTGTTTGATGCAGGACATATTGCATTCAACGATTCGTCAATAAAACCGGTAGCCAAAAGGGGACTGGAGAATTATAAAGAACCGGAAGATTTTCTTACTGCCAAAGCCGGCGGTGCCTCACTTTTAATAGAGATCCATATCCATTACAGGGTGGAGGATGAAAAAGAGATCCCGGATTATGCCGAGTACCGGCTTTTTAACGTGATTTCGGGGAATCTGTTGACCGGCGGTATCTCCAGAATAGTCAGTAATGGTGAACAGGAGACAGAGGAAGAAAAGCTTGAGAATATGGGGAAAAGGATGGTCCTGAATATTTTAGACTTTTTATAATTTCCGCTAACCTGCAGTCCTGTTCACCCCGACAATAGAGCTAGAGGTATTTTTCTATGTTACATTTAACGAATAAGGGTATTGTAGTAGCTATTGCTGTTTCTATTGCTGTATTCTTATTTAGCAGCTCTTTACTGTTTGCGGATTCCTTCTGGGAAGGTTCCATAACTACTGCTGCTTACGGTACACTTCCTGAAGAGGGTATGTACGGAGCCTCAAATGCTTTTCCCATAAACTCAAAGGTTGTGGTAACCAATCCAAAGAACGGCAGGCAGATTGAAGTTATAATAACAAAGAGGTTGGATAATCCTGCAATATTTCTCTCCCTGTCCGGCGGTGCTGCAGCAGAATTGGGAATATCAAGGGGCAGCATAATAAACGGAACGGTGCTTCTCCCAGCTTCATCACAAAAAAAAGGGCCTGACTCTAAATCCGATAAAGTTTTGAGTCAGGATCCGGAGGTAAACCCATCTGCCGGAAAGGATGATGGGGAACTCGCTTTGATAGAGGAGTACATAAACAGGGAACTTGGCGGGAGTACTTCTGTCCCTGCTTTGGAGCAGAAGATAGAACCTGTTCTTCCCGGAAATGATGAGACTGCTGCTTTGGTAGAAAAAGAGGAATCAGTAAAAGAAGCTGCCCCTAAAGTAGAAACTCCTGCTGTCGAAGAGATCCCTGCAGAGACAGCGGCTGCAGAAGCCCCGGTACAAGCGGAGAAAATAGAGGTACCGGTGCCTGAACCGGTAAAAGAAGTAGAAACTCCATCCCCGGAACCTGTTGAAACGGTTGTTAAAGAACCGGATTCTCCTCAGTTAACTGCACTTCCCGGTGTTTATCCCGGAATCACTTCCTTTCCCCCTGTTTTAGTACCCCTGCCGGAGCTGATAACTGAGGAAGAGGTTCTATCCGAAGTGCCTCATGTTGTAGCATTCAGCAAACCGGAGGCTTTAATTTCCGAAGCAAGGGGATTTAGAGCAGATTCTCTTCCGCAGATAGTTGAAACAGAAAGGGAAACTCCCGAAGTTATCAATCTAATTGCTTACCCCAAGGAGAAAAATTTTACTACTCCAGCGGTAAGTATCCCGGAGCTTTCCCCGGTAAAAACAGCACGTATCGATGACCGTCCGGAAGTAGTTGCTCTGGGTCAGGCTGCTGCAACTCAGGAATCCGCTCTCAAAGTTGCAATAGCAGCTCCCGAATTAAAGGAGATTCCGGTACCTGAAGCAGCGGAGGAAAAAGCTGAAGAAAAGATTGCAGAAAAGCCGGTTGAAGAAGCCCCTTCAGCTGTTGAAACAGCAGAAAATGTTGAGATTGTTCTGAAACCTGCGGAAGCCAGACCGCCGGAAGCTGCAGAGAATCCGGAAGAGGTTACTGTTGAACCTGCAGTATCAGCGGAAAAGGCTCCCGAAGAAGTTCCGGAAGCCATAACAGAAGCTGTGGAACGGGGTGCTTCGGAAGTAGCAGCCTTGAGCAAGCCTTATCTTGTTACCGGTGAACTGGATAAAAATGCATACTATCTTCAGCTGGGAGCTTACAGGGAGGAGTATGCGGCAAAGGGTTTTGCTGATAGCCTGGTTGACAGATATCCCGTTACGGTACTTGTCGGAAACGACAAGGATAAGGTAAGCTACAGGGTAATGGTCGGTCCCTTGAATGAGGATGAAGGAGGGGCGCTGCTTTTTAACTTCAAGTCTGAAGGATACAAAGACGCATTCTTGAGAAAGGGTAAGTAATAGATGGGAAAGGATGAAATTAGCAAGGAGATCAGAAAGCTTTCTGATCTCCTTACTTTATATCAGGACTCCTACTATAAAGAAGGAGTCTCACAGGTTAGTGACCGGGAATACGACAGGCTTATTAACCGTTTGATCCATCTTGAGCGGGAGAACCCCGAGTATGCTCTTCCCGACTCACCTGCCTTTAGGGTCGGGTCGGACTTGACCAATGATTTCCCGGAGGTCGATCATACTGTTCCGGTATTAAGTCTTGATAAAGCTTATACTACGACAGAGATCCTCTCCTGGATTGAAAAAACCGCTTCAAAAAGCAGCCGGGATCTGACTTTTTCCATAGAGGAGAAGATTGACGGTTCTTCCATCGTTCTGTACTACGAAGATGGTATTCTGATGCGGGCTGTTACCCGGGGCAACGGGATGCGGGGAAATGATATAACTGCCAATGTAAAGACCATCCACTCAGTACCGCTGAGATTAACTGAAAAGGTTACGATTGCAGTAAGAGGAGAGATCTTTCTTCCTGTGGTGAGTTTTTCAAAGATAAACAGTTTGATGGAAACTCCTTATGCAAATCCGAGAAACCTGGCAGCGGGCACCCTCCGGCGCCAGAAGAGCTCAGAGGTTGCCGCTGTTCCTCTGGATATTTTTATTTATGAAGGTTTTCTTGAAGAAACGGGGAAGAACCATGCACAGATACTGCTCTATCTGGAATCCCTCGGTTTCAAGGTCAGCAATCGGATAGGTGTTTTCTGTTCGAACAGAGAAAAGGCTGCAGAATTCCCGCAGAAATGGTTTCGTGGAACTTTTAAAGACATTCCGGAATATATCGAAAGAGCGGTTGCTGAAAGGGATTCGCTTCCCTATGAAATCGACGGGCTCGTTGTAAAAGTAAACGAGATAGATGTTAGAGAGGAACTGGGATATACCGGGCATCATCCCCGCTGGGCTATCGCCTACAAGTTTGAATCGCCTGAAGGGGAAACTACGGTACGGGCAATTGATGTTCAGGTGGGGAGGACAGGCAGGATTACCCCTGTTGCCAGAGTGGATGCAGTATCAATCGGAGGTTCCACCATCTCAAACGTTACTCTGCATAATCAGGAATATATAAATATGCTGGAACTCTCTGTCGGGGACAGGGTAGTTGTTTCAAGACGGGGAGATGTTATCCCCGCAGTAGAGCGGGTGACTGAGAAAAACGAAGCGGAGCAGCCGGTGTGGAAGATGCCGGAAAAGTGCCCCTCCTGCGGAGAACAGCTTCAAAGGGTAGGTGCTCATCATTTTTGTGTAAACCCTGAATGTCCTGCTCAGGTTAAGGGCAGAATATTTCATTTTATTGGAAGGGATCAGATGGATATTGAGAACTTCGGTCCCGAGACAGCCGAGTTTCTTATTGACAAAGGGTATATTTCAGGAATCGCAGATTTGTACTTCTTTAACTATGACCGGCTGGAGAATGAACCGGGCTTCGGGAAAAAGAAGATAGAACTTATCAAGCGGGGGCTGGAGAAAAGCAGGCATCTGTCATACAGAAGAGTTCTCCCGTCACTGGGAATCCCGGAGCTGGGGAAAAAAGCTGCACAGCTGCTGATAGAAGCAGGATATAACTCTATTGATTCCCTTCTGGATCTGGCAGAAAAGAAAGATACCGCTGCACTCCTTGCCATTAAGGGGATAGGAGAAAAAACTGCAGGAACCATCCTGGATGAGTTAAGAAAAGATGAAAATATCAGATTAATTGAAGAACTAAAAAAAGCGGGACTCACCTTTGAAGAGACTGAGAAAGATCAGGGGGATATTCCGGTGCAGTCTTTTGCATCTCAAGTCTGGTGTGTCACCGGAAGTTTTAAAAACTTTAAACCACGATCCCGTGCTGTAGAAGAGATTGAGAAACGGGGAGGACGCAGCAGTTCTTCTGTTACCGGTAAGACGACGCATCTTCTGGCGGGAGAGAATGCCGGAAGTAAGCTGGCCAGGGCCCGGCAGCTGGGGGTTAGAATAGTATCGGAATACGAGTTTATGGAAATGCTGAAAGAGGGAGACAGAAAATGAGCAGCTCAGGTGCAGCTGATGCTGCCGAAGTATTGAAAAAAGAGGGATGGGGCATTACTCCTCCTTCCCAGTACCTGACGGATATGGAGGATGATTTCTTTCATATATGGGAAATGGTAAAGGATTATACAATGATCTCTGTTGAACGGGGTTATTCCCTGTACAAGAGTGTACAGTACGTCATATCCGGTGGCATCCCCGGTGATTTTGTGGAATGCGGGGTATGGAAGGGGGGTGCTTGTATGCTTATGGCTCTGACCCTGGAAAAGCTGCAGGAGAAAGGTAGAAAGATTTTTATGTACGATACCTTTTCGGGAATGACTGAGCCTACCAGTGAAGATGTAATTGCATGGAACGGTGCAGGTGTCATGGAAAGGTGGAAAAGCAATGGATTCAGCTCATGGGCCGTTGGAGTGGAGACTGTCCGGGAAATGGTTGAGTCGGTGGTTTCCGATATGTCTCCTTTTGTTTTTGTAGAGGGGGATGTGGAGAAAACACTGGAAGAGATGACGCATCAATCTATTTCACTTTTACGTTTGGATACTGACTGGTTCGCATCTACTGCAAAGGAACTGGAAGTGCTTTATCCTCTTCTAAGCAGGGGAGGGATTCTGCAGATAGATGATTACGGACACTTTCAGGGAGCCCGTAAAGCTGTGGATGAATACTTTCAGGACAAGCCGATTTTCCTGTCCCGGATTGATTATACAGGCCGGCAGGGGATAAAGTGCTGAGGGAAATATTCCTGAAAAATACATTGCCCGCACTCACATTTTATTGCAGAGATTGAGAGCTTTAGCATATTCAGAAAGGATTATGAGTTAATGTCCTGTTTCGGGTCTGGTTCCCTCGCAGTACTCCAGTGAAGAGAAGAGGAAGATAGGAGGCATAACGAAAGCGGAATTACAGGTTCCGGAAATCCTTGATCAATTTGGTAATGAGGCGTACAATACGGAAAAGG
>QNBL01000191.1 GCA_003641695.1 Spirochaetota bacterium | reverse complement strand
TGTCTCTGTATTGTCATAAACGGGATTATTACCGGAAGGGCAGAGAGCATCGATGCTGCCATTATCCTGTCCCAAATTGCATTCTTTGATACAAATAAGTGTCTACGTCCCAAAGGGAGCGTATTTAGATCCGAAAATGATTTCAAAAAACCGAAGCAAAAAGATACTCATTCCTGGCTATCATGAAAGAATAAATAAATACTGTAAATATTGCTGACAGATGAATCCGGGAAACTGAAAAGTCTTTAAAAAGTGTGGATAATCTATTTCCGAAATATTCTTTAGTATTATTTCTTGGGTAAGCCGGGATTAAACAGAGCTCTAACTCATACCTTTTCCCGGCTTATCCTCCCTCTCAGAACCCCTTTATAAGAATTCTTTTTAGAATATTATCTCGATTTATTTAATTTGGCTGCTGGAATCAACAAGGTTTTATCAGAAAACCACCTGCTTTATACTTTGCAATATATTTCACAACTTACTTCTCATCTTTTCTTTGAGTTCTTTACTCCCACTGAGAACCTCCATAATTTTTTTCCATTCCGTTACAAAAGTAAAAAAATCATCAACCATGCCAGCCCGATCTTTTGCTTTCTCTATCAATATTTCAGCTTTTGGAAAGAATGTTTCACTCAATCCAGGAGGTCGTAAGTCTGTCAAAGCGGCAAGCGCATGCATATCAAGGTCATCTTTGAGAAAAGCCCCTGGATAATACCCGAAGTCTTCAGCATTTAATGGTATAAGATCAGGAGAATGTTGAGAATGGGCTAGCTTCTCCCGTTGGTACATAAACCTGATAACATCCTGCTGAAGTTTTGAATATGAGGAAATCTGAACTTTTTGAAAATCGGACGGTTTTGGTGGTAAGTGTGTAATACTGAGTTCTCTATCGAAAAACCAGTTATAACCGAACAGACGGGAGTTCATAAGATAATCAATATCTTCACCCCTTGTAATACCTGGATCAAAAGGAACATTCATAAATAGTTCCTTTGTAAAAATCATATTACCACCAAGGGCAATGGCTGATTCTACGATCCGGTCCGGATACTCCATATATCTGGCAAATTCGTCGTTCATCAAGGCTAGTTTTTTTCTAAACAGATTTGAGGCAGTCCTGGCATCGTATGGTTCCTTTACCCGATAATCCCCTTTTTTATCAAGATAAACTCCCCCAATGCCGTCTATTCTTTTATTATGCCGGATGGTTCCGGCATAATCATTTGCCTTAAAAAGGAAATCTTCAGGGACTACTTCATCATCATCAATGGCGGCAATAAGATCCGCACCAAGGAGCATGGAACCGATTAGTTGACAGTTTCGTATAGTTGCATATTCATTAAGGTTGATTAGAGAGGGATCAATCCTCTTATTCTCCAGATACTTCCTGACCAGCAGAAGGTCTGAATGAGAGAATAGGGTAATAGGATATTCTTTTTTATAAGGGGTTATCAACTCTTCAACTCTCTTTTCCACAGCATCATTCAACAAAGAATTAACCGTTGCAGTTATTACCAATACTTCAAACGAATCTGATTTTAAGTATTTCAGACTCTCAAGTGTACGGCCCAGAGTGCCTTCTGAATCAAGTGGTGTAGGATGATCAAATATCCCGTCATCAGGGTACCGTTGTTCACCTGCCGGCCAGGTCCAGTATGTTGGAATTGTTAGTATTGTTTTATTCATTAAAAGACTATATCCTTTTTGCTCAATTCTGCAGCACCGATAACTGTATCAGCTCCGCAATAATATACTATGATTCGATCATCCAGCTCTACCTGTCCGCAGGAGAATACCACATCAGGGATGTGGCCGGTTTTCTCCCAAGAAAGTTCCGGTTTGAGGGTAGGATGGGTCTGACGGGCAAGAACTCTATCAGGATTCTCCAGGTCAAGCAGGGCAATGCCCTGAGAATATATATGTTCATTACTTACGCCATGATATAAAAGAATCCAACCATCTTTTGTTTTTATCGGAGGGCCGCTGATACCGATCTTCAAGTTTTCCCACTTTGAAGAGGGAATTGGCCCCATAATCTTCGTATGGTTATACCATGTTATCAAATCATTCGAATAAGCTATCCATATATCAGGTTCTCTACGGTGAAGCATGACATATCGGCCATTTATCTTCTCAGGGAAAAGAGAGCCATCTTTATTGGATTCATCGAGAACAACACCATGTCTTTTCCAGTCAATCAGATTTGTTGATGAGGCAAGACAAATCCGGTAGTCTCCTTTAAGCTCTCCCCGATACCCTGTATACATCATATAAAATATACCATCAATTTTAACAATACGAGGATCTTCAAGACCTCTTTTTTCCTGCGGAACATCATTTGTAAGCAGCGGATTCTTCAACCTGTTGAAATTGATCCCGTCTCTACTAACAGCATATCCAAGACGGCTGACAAACTTTCCCTCTTTACCATTCGGAGCAAGATCTGTTGCCCGGTAAATCATGTGTACCAATCCATTATCATAAATTGCCGCACAGTTAAATACTGCTGATGCCTCCCAGGGATGGGAAATCTCTGGTTCCAATATGGGTTTTTCTGAAACCCTTTTCAGCCTAATCATCTAATTCTCCTCATTAATATATAATCAGAATAAAGTCCTGTCTATTTCACATATTTCTGTAATTTTTTCCTGCTGTAATAATTCTGATATGAAAGCTCTTCCAAGGCTGATATTTGTGTCTCCCGAACCGTAATAAATATATATCGTATCTTTACCGACAGGAACGGCTCCACAGCTGAAAACAGCATTTACACCTACAGAGAGAAGCCATTCATTTTCCAGTTCGTAATCCCGTTCCGGACTTAATACAGGGTGTTTCAGCCTCTCAGTTTTTAATATGACCTTTTTATCCTCAATCTTTGCTGAAAGAAAAAGAGCACCTAAATGGTATACTTTTATTAAATTCCTTTCCGTTTTACGTTCTTCAACACCATGATAAAAGAGAAGAAATTTTCTCATACCATTATCTGATACTGGTATGGCAGGAGTAGAGATCCCTATCCTTTCCATCTCCCAGGGAAGCTGTTTTGTAAGAAATGGTATCGACTTATCCTTCCAGGGTCCCTCTGGATTACTTGATAGAGATACAAGGATATCCCCTTTATGAATACGGTAAAAAAGGATATGAAGCCCCTTCTGCAGCTGAAGCATTACAGAGTTCCTTGAAAACATTTCCGGAACTTCAAAAAGATGTGGAAAAAGGAGTCCTACTCGTTTCCATGTTGAGTTCCATTCCATTGAAAGATCTTTCTCAAGAAACTTTTCAGACTCATCCACCATATTTAAAAACTTCGCAATACTTATCTTTGTCATAGCCAGATGACACATTTTATGAAAGGCAGTATAAATTACATATATTGTATCACCGACCACCATAAGACGGGGATCTTCCACGCCACCACGTTCCCTGTTGTGATTGATTTTTGAAGAATGGGGTGTCTCATATTCAGTTTCGGGAAAAAATACGGGATACACCAAGCGTGTAAAATTAATGCCATCAGCAGAAAAAGCCAGTCCAAATCTTGCAACATGATCTTCTCCCATTGCCCTGTACAACAAATAGATTCTACCCCCAAGTTGTACTGCCCCGGTATTATAAACAAGCCTGGATTCCCACCAATGATCTTCAATTGGTGTTAAAATAGGATTTTGAGTGCTTCGTTTTACAAGTCCATTTTTTTCCCACATATTTTATTCCTTTTATTTTAATCCGCTCATAACAAGATTCTGCATAAAATATTTCTGAAAAACCAGAAACACAACAAGAATCGGTATCAGACCGAGAACAGAAGAAGCCATAAGAAGCGGCCAGTTTGTCAGGGCAGCTTTATCTGAGAGAAAAAGAGAAATCCCGAGTGAGATAACATATTTTTTAGGATTATTTATAACAATTAATGGCCACACATAATCATTCCAGGCGCCTTGAAAAGTAAAGATTGCAAGCGCCGCATAAGCTGTTTTCACCTGTGGCAGCATCACAGAAAAAAAGGTTCTCGGAATACTGCAGCCATCAATTTCTGCAGCGTTTTCAAGATCCTTTGGTAGAGCCATAAAATACTGACGAAGAAGAAAAATACTGAAGGCACCTCCGAAAGCACCCAGAGCGTGGGGAATAAAAAGAGCTTTGAAAGTATTGATCCACCTGAAATAACGCATCTCAAAATAGAGGGGAACCATCAATGCCTGAATAGGAAGCATCATAGTAGCCAAGACGATCATGAAAAGAAAATTCTTAAAAGGGAAATCCAGACGGGCAAAACCATAAGCTGCCATAGAACAGAATATAAACATTCCTGAAACTCTGGAAATAACGACTATAAAAGTGTTTAAATAATAGAGCCCAAAATTGTAATAAGAACTTGTAAAGAGTTCCTTATAATTTGAAAGTATAATCTTTGCAGGTATCCACTGTGGAGGAAAGATAAAAATACTCTCCATATCTTTAAATGAACTGGAAATCATCCAGAGAAAGGGCATTATCATAAATAGACTTCCGGCTATCAGAAAAAGATAGATTATTACAGAACTTATTTTGATTTTTTTAAAGTCAGTTATATTATGCTTCATAATGCACCCACCTTTTCTGAAGATTCATTTGAACCAGTGTGATTATAATAAGAATGATAAACAGGAAAACTCCTTGAGCAGCAGCATATCCTGCATGACCCCATTTAAAAGCATTGTTGTAAAGATAAACCACAATAGTATTTGCAGCGTTATCCGGACCAGCCCCTGCAGCTTCCGACGTGGCTCCCGCAAAGAGTATCTTTGCCTGTGCAAAAATTTGAAAGGAGTTCATCATTGTTGTAAGTAAAATAAAAAGTGTTGTCGGAGAGAGAAGAGGAAGAGTTATTTTAATAAATTTTCTAAAAGACCCTGCTCCATCAATATCAGCTGCCTCATAATACATAGGTGATATATTTTTCAATCCCGCAATAAAGAGGACCATATTAAAACCGACACCTTTCCAGACACTCATTATTATCAGGGCCGGCATTGCCCACTTTGGATCATTAAGCCATGCAATATTCTCAACTCCAAAAATACCAAGAATATAATTAAGAATCCCGTACTCTGTACTTAATACCCACCTCCACACCATGGAAATAGCAACCATCATGGTGATAACCGGGAGATAATAAATAATCTTCAAAACTTCCCCAAAAGGCATCTTCCGGTTAAACAGGATTGCAAGAAGTAATGAAAGAGGAACACTAAAAAGAAGTATCCCACTGACATAAACAAGAGTGTTCTTAAAAGCCTTGAGGAAAGCAGGATCATTGACAAGCCTTAAATAATTGTTAAACCCTATGAATTGGGGACTTCTCCCTATAATAGTCCATTTAAATGTGGATATAAAAAAACCATACAATGTCGGAAAACCCATAAAAATCAATATCCCAAATATTACCGGTCCGACAAATATA
>QNBL01000190.1 GCA_003641695.1 Spirochaetota bacterium | reverse complement strand
TATAACCCCCAGGGCTGTCCCATAACCTGCTGTGGCCAGGGCTCCTGTGTTGCAGTGGGTAAGGATAGTTGCCCCTTTGGAGATTACTGCATTCCCGTGCTCAGCCATCCGGTGGTTGGTTTCGATGTCTTCGTTCAGGATCGTATCAGCCAGTGCTTTTAGTCTGTCCGGAAGGGTATGGGGTGCATCATCCTTGTGGTTTTCCAGTTCCTTCTTCATCTTTGCAATAGCCCACATCAGATTTACTGCGGTAGGTCTCGAATTGTTTAAAAAATCCAGGGCACTATCCATTTCGGAAAGAAATGCTTTCCTGTCGGAAGGATACTTTTTCATAAGCTCCCTGGCAGCAAGGTATGCCCCATAACCGGCGGTAGCACCTATTGCAGGAGCTCCTCTTACCACCATATCTTTGATTGCAAACTCGACATCCCTATAATTTCTGCATTCAAAATATTCCAGTTTCCCGGGAAGAACCCTTTGGTCTATAAGTTTTAATACTTCATTTGAAAATTCTATTGCAGTTATCTCAGCCATATTCCCTCCTCTCAATAATTCAGACTATCGCTGATACTGTTAAAGTGTCAACCTTAACTTTATTATTTTCATCTATTGATTCCGGACTTCCGATCATGTAGTATCGTTCCATGCTACCAGGCAGAATACGAGTTAAAGATCCCTTCAGCGGATTTTCCCATCTATTCGGAGCGCTTCTTTCGATAGCAGGTCTTGCTGCACTCATCACCAATGTTTCCGGTAACAGGGATGCCTATCATGTGGTATCTGTTTTTGTTTATGGTATTTCCATGGTGCTGTTTTATCTTTTAATTGCAGGCACCTATACTCCCTACTGTCTGATTCCACTTCGCGGACCATGGGGATGGAGCATAGTGGGTGTGGTCTGGGCAATGGCCATACTCGGTATAGTATTCAAACTCTTCTTTTTACAAGCTCCCCGATGGGTGTCTACCGGAATATATCTTGTTATGGGATGGGTTTGTCTTGCAGCCATTTATCCAATGATAAAAAAAATTCCACCCGGGGGAATGTTTTTTCTTGCCCTGGGAGGAATCTTCTACAGCGTTGGCGCGGTAATATACGCCCGGAAAAAGCCGGATCCATTTACCGGAGTGTTCGGATTTCATGAGATCTGGCATCTTTTTGTTCTTGCAGGAAGCATAGCTCATTTCATCTCAATTTACCGGTATATACTAGTGCTGCCATGAAAGAGCTGCTGTATTCACTGATTGCTGCATTCCTGTCACTCTTTCATCAGATTCCTGACGGGCTGGAGATTCCTGCGGTAACGAATCCCGAAGCTGTAATAGAGCATACAAACTATACTCTCCAATATGATGAACGGTATGAGCAGGCAGACTGGGTTGCGTATGAGCTGACCGCATCTGAGGTGGAAGGAACTGTCAAACGGGGTAATCATTTCCGTGAAGATCCCTACGTTGTGACCGGTTCAGCTGAACTTTCGGACTATAAAAAATCCGGATTTGACCGGGGACATCTTGCTCCAGCCGGCGATATGAAATTTTCTGGATCAGCGATGGATGAATCATTCTATTTGAGCAACATGAGCCCCCAGCGGCCGGGGTTTAACCGCGGTATCTGGAAGGAACTCGAGGAGATGGTAAGAACCTGGGCAGAGGAGAACGGCTCTCTTTACGTTGTTACCGGTCCGGTTCTGAACAAACCCTATTATCAGACAATAGGGGAGAACAAGGTGGCTGTCCCTGAGTTTTATTACAAAGTCCTTCTCGACTATAAAGAGCCGGAGATAAAGGGGATAGGTTTCATTTTACCGAATAAAAAATGTGATGACGGTGTTGAGAATTACGCAGTTACCATAGACAAAGTGGAAGAGGTTACCGGGATCGATTTTTTCCCTAAACTTCCGGATGCTGAAGAGGAAAAAATAGAATCGGAATCCGAACTTTCTCTGTGGAACCTCTTTGAAAAAAAATAGCTGCTTTCAGAAGTAGATAAAGAATTGAGCATAAGGATATAACTATGAGTGCAGATACATTGGTTCTGGATTTCAGCAGGATAGATTCTTCCATGGTTGCCGAGGCTGGGGGGAAAGGCGCCAATCTTGGTGAACTTGTTAAAACCGGTTTCCCTGTTCCTGAAGGGTTTTGCCTGACTACCGGAGCCTGGGATCTCTTTTTAAGTTCAGCTCCGCGGGAAGCAGTAAAAACTATCGATGAACTTGGATCTTTCGTCAAAGAGGATTTAGAAGATCCTTCGGCTGCTGATCGAATAAAAAAATTGAGCATGGAAGTCAGAAATGTTCTGGAAAATACTGCCTTCCCTCAGGAAATTTCAAAAGAGCTGAACACCGCACTAAAGAGCATTGGTTTTGATGCTTTGTATGCGGTCCGCTCCAGTGCTACAGCGGAGGATTTGCCTGGATTCTCTTTTGCCGGGCAGCAGGACACATTCCTGAATATTAGAGGGACGGAGGATATCAAAGAGCATGTAAAAAGATGCTGGGCATCCCTCTTTACCGAGAGAGCGGTAATGTACCGTATTCAAAACGGTTTTTCTCAAAGAACTGTCAAGCTTGCTGTAGTTGTACAACGGATGATTGCCAGCGAAGCCTCCGGGATTCTTTTTACTGCGGATCCCCTTACAGGAAACAGGAATCATATACGGATCGATGCCGGATTCGGCCTGGGAGAAGCACTTGTTTCCGGGCTTATCGATCCTGACAGTTATACCTTTGACAAGAATACATTGAGGATACTCACTGCCCAGGTGAATGAAAAAAAACTTGCGATTTATCCAAAGAGGGACGGAGGAACGGAAAAGAGAGTCCTTACTGATGAACATGCCGGAACAAGGGTGTTATCTGATGATCAGATAACTGAGCTCTGTACCCTGGCCTTGAGGGTTGAAGATCATTACGAGACTCCCCAGGACATTGAGTGGGGACTTGAGGGAGGTAAATTTTATCTGCTTCAGGCACGACCGATAACAACACTATACCCTCTTCCTGAATCGTGGAGGGGACGAAAAGATCACCGGATATACATAAGCCTGGGACACATTCAGGTTATGACATCCCCTGTCAGTCCCATGGGACGGTCGGTTTTATCACTCTTTTTCCCCTTCGGCAGACCCCGTAAGCCGGGTGTGTATAATCCTTTACTTGCCGAAGCCGGAGAGCGGCTTTATATCGACATTACCCCGGTTTTAACTCGGAAATTCTTAAGGAAAAAATACACAGGGGGAATGAAGGGGGTTGATTTTCTTATGGGAAAGGGGGTTGAGGAAGCCCTTGAAGAGCCGGGTGTCCTGGAGGGAATACTGAGTACAGAAAAGAAGCCAAAGATTGCTTTTGCATTTCCGTACATTAAAGGGATTTTACCATCGGTGGTAAAGGGAATTCTAACGTCAAACCCACTTCCAAGAAGGGAAAAGATCGTTTCAGGGCTCGAAACATATCTGTCATCTGTAGAAGAGAATACCGGAGGATTAAAGGGAGCAGAAGAACGGCTTATATATCTAAGGGATGAACTGGAGAATTTTGTATTCAAGGTGCTTCCTCTTCTTGGGGTACTGTTTCCTGCTCTCATCATAAGATCAAAAATAAGGGGAAAAATTCAGGAGTGGGTTGATTCCGATCTCGATGAGGAAATTCAGGCTGTTGAAAGGGGCCTTGAGGGAAATATAACCACACAGATGGATCTCGAAACCGGAGACCTTACTGACCGGTTGAAGGATCTTCCAATGCTTGCAGCCTTTTTTAAAGAATCCGGTATGGATATCGGAGCTCTGGAAAAAGGGCGGTTACTCAAAGGATCAGAAACCTTCTATCGTGAGTTTGACCGGTTTATGGAACATTACGGATTCCGCGGCTTGAGTGAGATAGATATTAAAAACGAACGCTGGAAGGATGATCCAAAGGCACTGCTGCAGATCATTACTACTCATGCAGAGAGTGAAGAGAAGGGTGCTCACCGCGCCCATTTTTATCAGCTTACTAAAAAAGCAGAGGAAGCAGTGGAGACAATAATACTGTCGGTACGTAATTCTGCTGGCGGAAGAAAGGGGGTCTCCAGATCGCGGAAGATGAGAAAAATGCTCAATCTCTTTCGCTGTTATATGCCTCTTCGGGAGCATGGAAAGTATTACCTGATGAAGCTGTTTTCCATTATAAGAGAAGAGCTCCTTGACGATGCAGAGCAGCTTTGTAAAACTTCAGTTTTCAGGGGAACGGATGATGTCTGGTTCCTTGAATATAACGAGATGGTTGCGCTCGCCGGTAAACTGGATAGCGGGTATGTTTTTCAGCCGGAAGAGATTAAGGATCTTCAAAAAAGAATAGATTCCGGCAGAAGCCGGTTTGAGAGGTTTTGCGACGTTGAACCGCCCCGGGTACTCATGGGGAATGGGACAATCCCCCGCCCATCTTATTCTTCAGAAGGGATTCCGGAGGGAGCCTTGATCGGAATGGGAGTTTCAGCAGGCGTTGTTGAAGGAAGAGCCAGAGTGATAACTGATCCAGGCGAAGAATCCCTTTTAAAAGGAGAAATCCTGATAGCACCTTTCACCGATCCTGCCTGGACTCCTCTTTTTATAAACGCTGCTGCAGTTGTAATAGAAGTCGGGGGGACAATGACTCACGGTTCGGTAATTGCCCGGGAATATGGAATTCCTGCTGTAGTCTCCATTCCAGGTGTTACCGAAAGTGTAAAAACAGGGCGCCATATACGGGTAAACGGCAGCAGGGGATTCGTAGAGCTTTTGGATTAGTTGCTTGATTTCTCGACTCAGTGTCTCAAAGTATATACCATTGCAGGAAATGGAAATGACTTGTAGCTACATTGCAAATAACATCTGTAAGACAAGAAATATTCAAGAAGCCTCTTTTTATTTTGAAAGAGGCTCTGTTAATTTTCATTTTACCGGAGGGTATGTTCTCTTTTCTACCCTATACACAACTTTTTATTATATCTCCTTTAAGGAGATATGTTTCTGAAAAATGAAGGTGACCGGCCGGTTACTTTTTTAAAAATACGGTAGAAATATGATTCATTGTTAAATCCGCATTCATACAAGATATCTGATATTGTTCTGTTTGTATTTTCAATAATATGTATTGCATGAAATAGTTTTAGACGGATAATGTAATCGGAAAAATTGATGCCTATAGTTTTTTTGAAAAATATTGAAAAGTGGTTCTTCTGCATACCTGCAATATCCGCTGCAGTTTCCAGGGATATAGGTTCAAACAGATGGTCCTTTACATATTTTTGTACCGAGTATAGTTTGAAAAAACCGTTCCGGTCATATTCCCTGTTCAAATTTTTCTGAAGTGCAAAAAAGTGGTAGAGCTTGCTTAGTACAAGCAGGAGATTGGCTTTTATCTCCAGTTCGTAGCCTTCAGATCTTTCAGAATACAGTTTGTCAACTTTTCTTAGCAGCATTTTCACTTTGTTGGTTATTTCCC
>QNBL01000189.1 GCA_003641695.1 Spirochaetota bacterium | reverse complement strand
CTATCTTAAAAAGTACGGGATACGGGATTACCGGGGCAGCGGCAGAGCTTCGGGCAGGGAAACTGCCGGCAGGGTTGCAGCCGGTGCTGTTGCAAAAAAAGTACTCAAACAGAAAGGCGTACATATAAC
Organism: Spirochaetota bacterium; assembly: GCA_003641695.1. Classification (GTDB taxonomy): domain Bacteria; phylum Spirochaetota; class Spirochaetia; order B11-G9; family B11-G9; genus B11-G9. The sequence continues at coordinate 5,381 of QNBL01000189.1, read as the reverse complement.
AGCTTATACATGGCGTGCAGGGGGAATTCAGTGCAACAGTAAAGACCTCGAAGTTATCGAAAAAAATCCAATGAGAGCCTGCGACATGGAAGCAGCAGCAGCAATGACCCAATTGGTTATCAGCCTGGCGAAAGAGGGAGACAGCGTAGGCGGTATTGTTGAGTGTATCGTTTCCGGAGTTACCCCCGGCATAGGAGAACCTGTCTTCGATAAACTGGATGCAGAACTTGCAAAGGCAATACTCTCTATTGGAGCGGTAAAGGGAATAGAATTCGGAGCCGGATTTGCCGCTGCTGATATGAAAGGCAGTGAGCATAATGACAGTATGAACTCCAGAGGTTTTTTGAGCAACAACGCAGGAGGAATCCTGGGCGGGATCTCAACGGGAGAAGATATTGTATTCAGAATTGCTGTAAAACCTACTTCATCAATCAGCAAAGCCCAGAACACGGTAGATATCAACAATACCGGGAAAACCATACGAACCGAAGGCAGACATGACCCCTGTATCTGTCCAAGGATTATCCCGGTAGTAGAATCCATGACAGCAATCGTTCTGCTTGATTTGTACAAGAAACAGGAGGCGATGAGAGTATGAAGATAGGGTACTATCAGTTTAATCCGGAATTCGGAAATGTTAAAAAAAACATTGAGAAAATGACAAGTGCACTGGAGAATGTTCATGCAGATCTTATTGTTCTTCCCGAACTTGCCAGCAGCGGTTATTTCTTTAGTAACAAGGAAGAACCCAAAAGGCTGTCCGAGAAAATCCCCGGCTTGCTTTCCAAAGAGTTCTTAAGACTATCAAAGAAAACAGGCACCAGCTATGTGGTGGGCTTCCCCGAATACGCAGAAGAAGGTATTTACAACTCGGCTGCACTTATCGCTCCAGACGGAGTAACATACATATATAGAAAAACTCATCTTTTTTTTGAGGAAAAAAAATACTTCCTTCCCGGAAACGGATACGAAATAGTAGAGGTAAAGGGATATAAAATTGGTATTCTAATCTGCTTTGACCATATGTTTCCAGAAGCAGCCAGAACCCTTGCACTCAAGGGAGCCCAGATAATCTGTCATCCATCTAATCTGGTAATTCCGGAGTACGGCCAGCTGACAACAAGGGTAAGAGCCCTGGAAAACAGAGTATTCTGGATCCTTGCCAACAGGACAGGAACCGAAGAACGGGGTGAGGGCAAACTTGTTTACACCGGAGAAAGCCAAATAATCTCTCCAAAGGGAGAAATTATAAACAGGGCAGGAGTTGAAGAAGAAAGTTTGTTTGTTACCGAAATACAACCGGAAGAAGCAGCTGATAAAAACATTACACAGTTCAACAATATTATTGAAGACAGAAGACCGGAGATATATACTCTCTAAATCCTGTTTTACTATGTAAGATAAAAGAGAGGGCCGGCTCTCCCCTTCCATCGGGGATTTTTCGAAGACATATCCTCGGAATACAGCGGAGGGTTTAGTCCCTCTGCATCTTTATCAATGATATGGATTAGATTATTACTGATCCATCTGGAGATTGACAGAACAACCATCTTATGCCTGAGTCTCCCCTGAACATCCCTATTAAGAATACTTGGAATGGTTGTCGTGGTAATAATCTCGTCAAGAACTTTATCGTTCAGTATGGCCCTGCACTCTCTGCTGGAATAAAAATGGGTTACAAAAAAGACTATCCTTCCCGGATTTGCTGAACGAAGAAGATGTGCAGCCTCTATAATTGTATTCCCGGTTCTTACCATATCATCAATTACAGCAATATCCTTTCCCTCAATTTCGGAAAGCTCCATCTCTGAAAGAGGTGATAATTCAATTTTTACCTCACGTTCTCCCATCCGTTCTTTGTTCATACAGATCATGGGAACATTATCTCTTCCCAATTCTGTTTTAACCTGTTTAACAAAACCGAGGGCACCTTTATCCGGGGCACAAAGAACAAGATCCCCGTTCCTGACAACATCGGTATCATTCATGTAGCTTGCATAGAGATCTGCAGGATTCATATTGTAAAAATGACCCGAAAACCTGTCCATAAAGATATTCTGGACCGAGATGGAATGATTGTGAACGGTAAGGACCTCATCGACACCTGAGTTTTTAAGAAGGTCAGCATAAAGCCGGGAGGAAAAAGGCTGCCCGTCGAATTTTTTATAATCTTCCAAGGTGCGTATATAATTGGTGACCCCGTGTTCCTCCCGGGGCCCCCTGTCCTGAGCACTGTAGTACAGATCAGGTTCAACCAGGATGACCTTCTCGGCGCCATTGTCCTTTGCAGCTCTGGCAATAAGGAAAGTACGCATTGCAAGGTCATTCCGTGAAAACATCCCCTGATTAGTACTTACAAGAATAACCGTCTTACCCTCAAGTTTATTCCCGATATTATTATAATCCTGATCATCAGATATAAACCTGGGACAAAACTCCGAGTTCAAAAAATTCTTCAGGGATATTAGGTCCTGGTAATCTTCGTACTGCTTTAAATAATGAGCAATATCTTCAGCAATAGGATTATCCGCAACATTGGCAACAACAACAACGCCTTTCATAATGCCCCCTGCAGTCCTATTCTACAGTTCCATTGCAATTATTAAAAGTAATTTTTTTAATCTGTATGTTTTTTATCATGAGTCTGAATCATTGTCCCGTAATCCTCCTTTACACTTGATAGTTACCGCTTAAAAGGTTATTATAGGCGGCTATGCAGAATAACAACCAGTCTAAACCATTAATTGTTCAAGGGGACAGTACTTTGCTCCTTGATGTACACAACTCCGGATTCGAAGATGCCAGAACAGAGATTGCTCCCTTTGCGGAACTGGAAAAATCACCGGAGCACATGCATACCTACAAGATCAGCCCTCTATCCCTATGGAATGCGGCATCTGCCGGTATAACTCCCGATTTAATTATTGAACGTCTCAAGCGGTGGTCACGGTTTCCGGTCCCGGAAAACATTGTATTCTCTATTAAAGATACCATATCCAAATTCGGGAAACTCATTCTTAAGGAGACGGAAACAGACGGTAAACTTCTCCTTATCATAGAGGATAAATATATAAAAGCGGAAATAATGGCAAGGAAGTCCCTTGAAAAATACCTTCGTCCGTCTGAAGATGGATTTCTGATAAACCTGGTTGACAGGGGGACCATCAAGCAGGAGCTCCTCCAGCTCGGATATCCTGTAAAAGACATGGCTCCGTTGAAAGAAGGAGCTCCTCTGGAAGTAAAACTTAAAAAGTATACAGAGAACGGAGCACCTTTTACCATACGGGATTACCAGAAAGAAGCTGCCGCTACTTTCTGCGGGGACGGAGGACCGGGGACCGGTTTTGGAACTATTGTACTGCCTTGCGGCGCCGGAAAAACAATTGTCGGACTCAAGGTTATGGAAATCCTTAAAACCAATACACTTATTCTTACAACCAATGTAGCTGCAGTACATCAATGGATCGATGAAATCAAGGATAAAACAGAGATACCGCCCGATGATATCGGAGAATATACCGGGGACAAAAAAAATATAAAACCCGTAACTGTGGGTACGTACCAGATACTCACCTGGCGGCCTGATAAGGAAAGTGATTTCCCCCACTTTTCAATATTCAGAAAAGAAAACTGGGGATTGATAATCTATGATGAAGTACACCTCCTTCCGGCTCCTGTATTCCGGGTAACAGCCGAAATACAGGCCTTGAGGAGATTAGGGCTAACGGCTACCCTGATCAGGGAAGACGGAAGGGAGAGTGATGTATTTTCTCTGGTCGGGCCGAAACGATACGATGTCCCCTGGAAGGAACTTGAGTCAAAGGGATGGATAGCAGATGCAAACTGTTATGAAATTCGTCTGGATTTAAAAGAAAACTTGAGGGTGGAGTATGCCGTTGCTGACAAGAGGAAAAAATTTAGAATTGCCAGCGAAAATCCTTCCAAAATACCAATAACAAAACAGATTATTGAAAATCACCGGGAGGACCCAATCCTGGTAATTGGACAGTATATTGATCAGCTCAAACTCCTTTCAAAAGAACTGAATGCTCCCCTTATAACCGGCAAGACTCCCAATCCGGAGAGGGAGAGAATCTTCAGCGACTTTAAAAGCGGGAAAAGCAGGGTCATTGTAGTCTCCAAAGTTGCCAATTTTGCCATAGATCTTCCGGATGCTTCGGTAGCAGTTCAGGTTTCGGGAACCTTCGGGTCCAGGCAGGAGGAAGCACAAAGGCTTGGAAGAATCCTGCGCCCGAAAGAACGCAATTCCTACTTCTACTCACTCGTTACCAGATATACAACAGAGGAAGAGTTTGCTCTTAACCGTCAAAAATTCCTTACAGAACAGGGATACAAATATCACATAGAGGTTTGGTAAAGTATGAAAACAGTGCTCCTCCCGTTGCTGCTGATCAATTTCCCTTTTACCCTTTTCCCCCTTGCGCCGGGTTTCGATATGGAAGCCCATAGAGGCGGAAGAGACAGACGTCCGGAAAATACCCTTTCAGCATTTGCTTACGCCACTAAGCTGGGGGTAACAACTATTGAACTGGACACCGCAGTGACAAAAGACCGGGTTGTGGTTGTGAGTCACAACCCGATGCTGAACCATGAGATAACCAGAACGGAAGAGGGAGAATATATCTCTGAGGATAAGAAAATATTTATTAAAGACCTTACATTCGAAGAACTTCAGAAATACGATGTAGGAATGCTGAACCCAAAAACCCGCTACGGTTATATCCATAGACAGCAAAAGCCAGTTCCCGGTGAGAAAATTCCCGCCCTCGAAGAAGTATTTCAATTAGTCCAAAAAAGTGGAAACAACAGTATCCGGTTTAATATTGAGATGAAAACCTACCCTAACGCTCCGGAGTATACCATCCCTTGTGAAGAGTTTGCTGATCTTTTGTACAAAGTAATAGTCAAATACAACATGGAAAAGCGGGTTACCATTCAATCATTCAACTGGAATAATCTCAAACTATTCAGAGCTATTGCTCCACATATTCCAATCGGATGCCTTACCGTGAGGACCTTCAGGATAAAAGGGGAGCTTTACAATCTGCAGCCAGGTAAAGACGGCCCGTCTCCATGGCTTGCAGGCCTTGATTACGATAGCTATAAAGGGAACATTCCCCGGATGGTTAAGGATTTTGGAGGCGATATTTTTTCTCCCTATTACAAGGAAGTCACCAAAAAAGAAATAGAAGAAGCCCACCGTCTCGGTTTAAGAGTCGTTGTATGGACTGTAAACAGAAAAGATATAATGCGTAAGCTGATATCCTGGGGAGTGGATGGAATAATTTCCGACCGGCCGGATGTCCTGCTGGATGTTGTAAAAAACAGATAAACTCAGTACTTTTTAATCAGCGGTAGAT
>QNBL01000188.1 GCA_003641695.1 Spirochaetota bacterium | reverse complement strand
TTCCTTACCAAGCTCCTCTCCTTTGTAGCATTCATTGGGGAATGTACACCCTAAAGTACCTGTCACTGTTTTCCATCGGTTTTTTCAGATTTTCTTTGACAGTGTACTGTCAATTTGTTATATTATCACTATAGAGGTATTTTGCAACAATGAGCAATAAGGTGTTAAGAAAAGGCGATCTGCAGAAAAGATTCAAGATCAGCGGAGAAAAATTCAGCATGCTTGTAGCTGATGGTACTATTGAAGAGAAAGAGATATATTCGGAAACAGATGCAGATAAAATAAAGATGCACAGAAAACGCAATCCTCTTTCCCGGGAGGATATTGAAAAGCGGTTTAAAATTACCCGGAAACAATTTGATCTTTTAAGGGAAAACAGAATTGTAGAAGACAAGGCGTTTTACAGCGAGTCCGGCTTGGAAGCATTGAAATCCTTTACAAAACTTAGAAGGCTCGGCTATAGCGATACTGCCTGCATAAAGGTCTTGAAAGAGGTAGGGCTCCCGGAAGATGAGAATCTTTTCGAAAACCCGGACTACATCCAGTTGAAAGATCTTGCAGAGCAAACCGGAATCTCCGAAAGGACAATCAAATTCTATGAAAAATCATCCATCATCCTTAAACCGAAGGTATACAGGAACAAGAGGTTCTACAGGAAAGAAACCTCCGGGGAACTGGAGCTGATACGGGACCTGCAGATGCTGGGTTATAAACTTAACGCAATCTCCAGACTTCTCGCTCTGTACAGAGATAAAACAGCGGAAGACAAAAAAGAAATCAATGCACTCATATCAGAGCTGGAAAGCAAGAAACGACTTGCTGATTCAATAATAAAAAAACTCAAAGGGTAATCCTGTGGAATATACAAAAACACTCTTTATAGGAGATTCAATAGTAAAAGGGATCGTACCTGATAACGGCCGGTACAAGGTTCTGGATGACTCCTACTACAACAAATTCACCGAAGCGGTTTTCTCTCCAACCGAAAACAAAGGAAGATTTGGACTAACATCCGAAAAATTTCTTAAGAATATCGAAAAACTAAAAAACAGCGATGCTGATCTCATATTCTTTTCCATTGGGGGTAATGACTGTAACCTTAACTGGAAAGCACTATCGGAAAATCCTGAAAGTGAGCATCTTCCCGCAGTCTCCAAATCTGATTTTGAGAGAAATCTCATTGCAATATACAGCTTTTTCAACAAAACCGGAAGAAATATTATCGCAATAAACTTCCCTCCCCTGCATGCAGAAAAGTTTTTTACCTATTTCTCACAAAATCTAAACAGTTCAAATATCCTGAAATGGCTGGGGAATATCAGCAGAATTTATTACCACCACGAAGCGTACAACAGCATATTCGAATCGGTTACCCGAAGTTTCAACGTTGACATGATTGACATCAGAAGCAGATTCCTGAGGGAAGACAACCTGGAAAAACTTGTCAGCATTGACGGTATGCATCCATCAAAAGAAGGTCATGATCTGATATACCGGGAAATATCCAATCACCTTCTGTACACGGCAGTTCAGCTGCAGCGGATACTCAATCTTCGCTCCCGGGAAAGAGTTCTCCGGTAATATCCGGGGTTCCTGAATCCGGCAGTTCAGCCACATCCCGCAGTTTCCTGTGGATTGTTCTCGACTTCCGTGAGGCCGTATCAATTGTGTTGGTAGCTTCCTGGAGTTTTTTCTTGGTTTTATCAAGAATATCTCCAAACTTCGAGAACTCGGTTTTCACTGCGCCGAGAACAGACCATACCTCACTGGAACGTTTTTCTATTACCAGAGTTCTAAAACCCATTTGAAGGCTGTTTAAAAAAGCACTCAGGGTAGTAGGCCCGGAGATGACAATCCGGTAATCACGCTGAAGAGTATCTATTATTCCCGGCATACGAAGCACCTCAGCATACAGCCCCTCTACAGGGAGAAAGAGGATACCGAAATCAGTTGTACCCGGAGGGTCGAGATACTTGGTACTGATATCCTTTGCTTCCTGTTTTATCCTGATAAGAATGTTTTTCTTCGCAGTCTCGATAGCTTCCATATCTCCGGCATCCTGAGCATCCACAAGCTTCTCGTAATCCTCTTTTGGGAACTTTGCATCGATAGGCAGCCAGACTGCTTCATCATCCTTACCGGGAAGCTTAATAGCAAACTCGACCCGGGCGGCTGAGCTTTTTTTTGTCGCTACGTTAACTGAGTACTGGTCCGGAGTAAGAATACTTTCCAGGATGGCTCCGAGCTGTACCTCCCCCCAGGTTCCCCGTGTTTTTATATTGGTCAAAACCTTTTTCAAATCCCCTACTCCGGTTGCAAGACTCTGCATCTCTCCAAGTCCTTTGTGAACCTCCTCCAGCCGCTCACTGACCAGCTTGAAGGAATCGCCCAGCCGTTTTTCAAGGGTCTCGTGAAGTTTTTCGTCTACTGTCTTTCTCATCTCTTCAAGTTTACTGGAATTGTCGTTCCGTATCAGTTCAAGTTTCTGTTCAATGGTACCGGTGAGGACCCCAATTTTTTGCTCAAAACTGTCCAGCTGCTTTTTGGTAAGGCTCGATACTTTTGCTGTCTCATTTATCATTGAACTCCTGAACATATCAAGTGAAGATAGAATTTCCTTCCTGTTTTCCCGCTGAAGATTCCGGTTTTCTTCCCTGTTTTTGGAAAACTCATCCGGCATTCGTGATTCCAGTCTTTCAACATTCTGTTTAAGAAGACCTGTATCACCGTCCTCCCCTTTTTTGGACAGAATCAGAATTTGAAGAATAATTATAATTATCAGAAACAACAGTACAGCTGCACCGAAAATGGTAACAAGAAAGAGGTTCATTGCATCTCCTTATCTAAACATTCTATACGTACCGCTGCAGTATATACGTTCCCCGGGGAAAGAGTCAGCACCTTACTGGAATTAAAGGAATTCGGTTTTGAAGTAATCGGCTCTATTGCAATGGAGTCCCCCTCCGGGGGAATGTAGAGCTGGGTAAAGGGGAAGTTTTCCTGAACTATCCTGATCCGGTACTCCCTGTTATCAAGAATGACCGTACCATTGCGGGGACTGACAAAGGTATGATCCAGACTTTTTCCCTCCAGTACAGTTCCTTGAGAAAAGTCAAAACCCGGGCCTTTTGCCGGAATACAATCCCCCACAGGAAGAAAACTGCTGTCAATATCAAAGAAACAGGGGAAGTCAGCGATAACCTTTGAACCGGATTCGGTAAGAAAGTAGGAATGCCACCCGAGAGCAAAAGGGGCAGTACGCCGTCCTTCGTTCCTGACTGTAAAATCAATGTTCAGTCCTCCGGGGGACAAATGGAAATCCATGGTCAAGGAAAGTGCAAAGGGATAACCGGGAATGCTGCTTTCTACGGTATGCCACCTGACAGACAGATCAGTTCCCCCTGACTGTAATACTTCAACCTTTTTATTATACATGAATCCGTGGATGGAACTACCGTCATCCGGATTGTTAACAGGAAGCTGATAATCCACTCCCTGAAAATTGTACTTTCCTTCAGGGATACGGTCGTTAAAGGGAAAAAGAAAACGGCCTCTGAAAAGGGGATTCTCCAGATATTCATCCTCCGAATCATTTCTTAAAAGTTCTTTTTCAGCTTTCCCCAGAATGAGAGAAACAACTGTCCCCCCGTTTCCGGGATCGACAACAATTTTTTCACCGCTCTCAGGTATCTTCAACTCCTCAAGCTTCACGTCTAACCCTCCGGTAAACACCGCTCCTCATTATTGAAATATAGAAGTCCCAGTTTTCCATGTAATCCTTCCTTATTTCTGATATCCCCTTTCCACTTTTCATTTCCCGAAGGAATTCGTAGCGGGTTTTCAAAAGAAGCCACATGAGCATATCAATTATTTTATCCCTGCCGAACCGGAGGTTTACTTCGGAAGCATCGCCGAAAATATCGAGATACCGGTTTTTAAATACCGCCTCCAGCTCCTTTGCAAGATCATCGTCTGCAATCTGATAGGTTCTCACAATGAGTGAAACAAATCCGGGGTGTTCTATGTAAAAATCTATTGCATAACTTGAAACAAGGTGGACCCTGTCTAAAAGATCCTTTGGAAGAGCTGTATCCCGCTTCCGTATCCTCCTTTGCAAATAATCGTACAGCTTTGTATAGGTATACGTAACCACATAAACAAACAATTCTCTCTTGGAAGAGATGTACTCGTAAAGGCCTCCTTTGGAAATGCCGATTCTCTGTATGATTGAATCAGTTGTTGTCTTCTCGTATCCATGCAGCCCGAACTCCAGGATACATGCATTTATTATCTCTTCCTTTCTTTCAGAAGAAAGATGTTCAAACGTTTTCTTCAATTCTTTTCCCTATATTCTTTTGGAATATATATCATCCCTGAAGCGGATGGTACAGGTAACACCTCTGCTGACATCCCATTCAACTTCTCCCCTGAGCTGCCTCCTGCCCAGAGCATGTATTGTCCTTATACCCAGGGAATCGAGTTTGTCATCATCAGGAACAGCTTCCATTCCTGCGCCGGTATCTGAAACCGTCATGACAATGATACCGGAGGTTTCCTTACGCAATACTATCCTGATAACTCCCCCCTTCCCCGGAGCAAAGGCATATTTCAACGAATTCGTTATAAGCTCATTAAGAATCAATCCGCAGGGAACAGCTATATCGATCAGTCCCCCAATATTATCAATCTCCGTAACAATGGTTATTCCCCGCTTTTCCGTATCGTAACTTTCTTTCAGAAGAGTCACCAGCTCTTTAAAATATTCCCTGAAATCGACATGGGAAAGATCGGCGGATTTGTACAGCTTCTCGTGGGCCAACGCCATGGATTGAATTTTCCGGTCAATCTCAAGAAACACCTCGGATACCCTTAAGTCATTCTCCATCCCTGCTCTTAAATTCAGCATACCGCTTATGACCTGCATGTTATTCTTTGTTCTGTGGTTCAGTTCCCGCAGCAGTGCATCTTTTTCCTGTAATAATTGTTCCTGGTTCTGCTTATTAATTACTTCTTCAGTAATATCCTTCATTAACCCGGTTGTAAAGGAAACGGTACCATCATCATTATAAAAATGGTGTGCCCAGTCGGCTACATACTTGACCTTACCGCCGATACAGAGCCTGTAGGTAGCTATCCAGTCAACATGCTGCTCTATTGAATGCTGCATACTCTTTTCTGCATCATCACGGTCGTCGGGATGGACTAAAGAAAGAAACAGGTCAGCAGAAGGAACTGTTTCCTCAGGATCAAGTTCCAGAATTTTATAGTCTCCTTCAGACCAGAATACTTTTTTATTGATCTTGTCTATTTCCCAGTACCCTATCTGTGCCAACTCTTCAACTGCCTTCATCCTCAGTTCACTTTTCGCAAGAGCTGCCTGCTTTTTCCTGAGTTCCGTAACATCAATCCCTGAGCATAAATTTTCAACAAGCGTACCGTCCCGGTCATACAGCGGTACAGCCCGCCATTCAACATGGAGTATCTCCCCTGACTTCGTCAGCAGATCTTCATCATACAGA